>NZ_JAAGMH010000066.1:0-39062 GCF_010548505.1 Streptomyces sp. SID14515
CGTGGCCCGTCAGGTGTCCGCCCAGCGCGCGGCCCAGCGCGCCGCGGACGGCCGGGCGGCCCAGCAGCCGACGCTCGACGGCCCCCCGGTGCCGGGCCCGCGCCGGGAGTTCGTGGACGCCTTCGACGCCGAGGCCCCGGACACCGCCTCCGCGCCGCCCGCCGGGCCCTCCGACGGAGCGGACGACGCCGAGGCCGGTGAGCCGGACGAACGCTCCGCGCCCCGGGGCTCCAAGGGCCGGACGTTCACCGGGATCGCCGCCGCCGCGGTGACCACCGTGCTCGCCGTCGTGGTGGCCGGACAGGTCGCCGAGGACTCCGGCGGCCGTGCCGCCGCCGCGCGCGCCGCCGAAGTTGAGCGGCAGGGCCAGGGCGAGGAGGCCTCCCGCTCCGACGCCCGCCCGACCCCGGAGCAGCCTTCGGTCAAGCCCGAGGTCAAGCCCCTCTCGTACGCCGCCAAGATGGCGCAGCCGTATCCGCTCGCCGCGGATCTGAAGGCGAGCGGCACGTTCGAGGCCGTGCCCGGTCTGGCGAAGGCCCCCGGAAAGGGGCAGAAGCACCGCTATCGCATCGATGTGGAGAAGGGTCTCGGCCTCGACGCCGGACTTTTCGCCGAAGCCGTGCAGAAGACGCTCAACGACGACCGGAGTTGGGCGCACAACGGCGCGATGACCTTCGAGCGCATCTCGTCGGGCACCCCGGACTTCGTGATCACGCTCGCCAGCCCCGGGACCACCGGCGACTGGTGTGCCAAATCCGGTCTGGACACCACGATCGACAATGTCTCCTGCGATTCCGCCTCGACCGACCGCGTCATGATCAACGCTTATCGCTGGGCGCAGGGCGCCGCCACCTTCGGCCGGGACCAATTGCTGCCCTACCGTCAGATGCTCATCAACCACGAGGTCGGCCACCGGCTGGGGCACAACCATGTGAGCTGCCGCACTCCCGGCGCCCTGGCCCCGGTCATGCAGCAGCAGACCAAGACCCTTGAGCTGGAAGGCATCAAGTGCAAGCCCAACCCCTGGGTGCACCCCACCGGTTGACCCCCCGCACGTCCGCATGATGAGACGGCCGTCTTGTTCCGCTTTGACAGCGGTCAGGGCGGTCGTTCATATTTCTCGGCATGTCGCGCAGCCCCGCACCTTCCGAGATCGCCGCCCTTGAGCTGGCGCTTCTCGGCGTGACCGGGCACTGCGTAGCCGACATTCTCTGTCGCTGACGCCTGTCCGAGCGCGCGTCGGCCCTTTTTCTTCACCTTTCCCCGTGAGCCCTTTCCTCGGCTCCGGCGGGCCCCCATGACTGCCGCGCCCGGACGTATTTCCGTCCGCAGGCGCGGCTCTTTCCTTTTCGTTCCCCGGTGACGGGGTCCGGTCCGTCTTCTCGTTGTCGCCTGCGCGGATGCCGCTTTTCTGTTCTCTCCGCTTTCTTCCGCTTCTTTCGCTCGCAGCATTCCGAGAGGTCATCTTCCGATGCGTCAACCGTCGCTCATATCCCGCCGCGTGGCAGCGTCCACCGCCGTTCTCGTCCTGGCCGCGGGCGCTGCGGCCTGCGGTCCCGAGGACAGCAAGAACGCCTCCGGTGCCTCCGGGGCCGATGGCAAGCCGCAGAAGGGCGGCACCCTCACCATCCTCAACAGCAACGCGCAGCAGGACTTCGACCCCGCCCGGCTCTACACCTCCGGCGGCGGCAACGTCCCCTCCCTCGTCTTCCGCACCCTCACCACCCGCAACCGCGAGGACGGGGCCGAGGGCGCGAAGGTCGTCCCCGACCTGGCCACCGACCTGGGCACGCCCAGCAAGGGCGCCACCGTGTGGACGTACACCCTCAAGGACGGCCTCAAGTACGAGGACGGCACCGCGATCACCTCGGCCGACATCAAGTACGGCATCGAGCGCTCCTTCGCCGCCGAACTCTCCGGCGGCGCGCCCTACCTGCGCGACTGGCTGATCGGCGGGGCCGACTACCAGGGCCCGTACAAGGACAAGAAGGGCCTCGACTCCATCGAGGTGCCCGACGAGAAGACGATCGTCTTCCACCTCAACAAGCCCGTCGGCGAGTTCCCCTACCTCGCCACCCAGACCCAGACCACCCCGGTCCCGCAGGCCAAGGACAACGGCACCAAGTACGAGGAGCACCCGCTCGCCTCGGGCCCGTACAAGGTCGTCACCAACGAGAACGACGGCGAGCGCCTCGTCCTGGAGCGCAACCCGCACTGGTCGGCCAAGACCGACGAGGAGCGCAAGGCCTACCCCGACCGGATCGACGTCCGCTCCGGCCTCGACTCCGCCGTCATCAACCAGCGCCTCTCCGCCTCCCAGGGCGCGGACGCCGCCGCCGTCACCACCGACACCAACCTCGGCCCGGCCGAACTCGCCAAGGTCGGCAGCGACAAGAAGCTCGCCGACCGCGTCGGCACCGGCCACTTCGGCTACACCAACTACATCGCCTTCAACCCGAAGGTGAAGCCCTTCGACGACCCGAAGGTGCGCCAGGCGATCTCGTACGCCATCGACCGCTCCTCGATCGTCAACGCGGCCGGCGGCTCCTCGCTCGCCGAGCCCGCGACCACCTTCCTGCCCGAGCGGGACTCCTTCGGCCACACGCCCTACGACCACTTCCCGGCGGGCGAGACCGGTGACGCGGCGAAGGCGAAGGAGCTGCTGAAGGAGGCCGGGCACGACAAGGGCCTGACCGTCACCCTCACCCACTCCAACGACAAGGACTTCGAGACCAGCCCGGAGATCGCCACCGCGATCCAGGCCGCGCTGAAGAAGGCCGGCATCACCGTCAAGCTCCAGGGCCTGGAGAGCAACGACTACTCCGACACCATCCACAGCGCGAAGAAGGAGCCCGGCTTCTTCCTCGCCCACTGGGGCGCCGACTGGCCCTCCGGCGGTCCCTTCCTCGCCCCGATCTTCGACGGCCGGCAGATCGTGAAGGACGGCGCCAACTTCAACACCGGCTTCCTGAACGACCCCGAGGTCAACAAGGAGATCGACGAGATCAACAAGATCACCGACCTGAAGGCCGCCGCCAACCGCTGGGGCGCGCTCGACCAGAAGATCGGTGAGAAGGCCCTGACCGTCCCGCTGTTCCACCCGGTCTACAAGCGGCTGTACGGCGAGGACGTCAAGAACATCGTCATCAGCGACTGGACCGGCGTCCTCGACGTCTCCCAGGTCGCGGTCAAGTAACCATGTCCGAAGCACTGTTGGTCCAGGAGGCGGGAGCGGCGCCGGCCGTCGCCCCCGCCTCCGGGGCCCGGCTGTTCCGGCAGAGGCTGCGCGCCCAGCGCGCGGCCTCCGCCGCGGCCCTCGTCGTCCTCCTGCTCGTCCTGGTCGCGCTCGCCGCACCGCTGCTCACCGCACTGGCGGGCCAGGACCCCAACGCCTACCACCCCGACCTCGTCGACTCGGCGGCCGGCGGCGTCCCCATCGGCTCCTTCGGCGGCATCAGCGCCGAGCACTGGCTCGGCGTCGAACCCCAGACCGGCCGCGACCTGTTCGCCCGGGTCGTGTACGGCGCCCGGGTCTCGCTCGGCGTCGCCCTCGTCGCCACCGTCCTGCAGATCACCCTCGGCCTGGTCATCGGTCTCGCCGCCGCCCTCGGCAGCCGCCGCACCGACCAGATCCTCAGCCGGATCACCGACATCAACGTCGCACTGCCGATCATGGTCATCGCCCTGGCGCTCCTCGCGATCGTTCCCGAGACCTTCCCCCGGCCCGTTCTCATCGCCCTCGTCATCGGCGGCATCAACTGGGCCGGTACGTCGAAGATCGTGCGGGCCCAGGCGCTCACCCTGAAGTCCCTCGACTTCGTCTCGGCGGCCCGGCTCAGCGGGCGCGGGAAGTGGTCCATCGCCCGCCGCGAGCTGCTGCCCTCGCTGGCCGCGCCCGTCATCACGTACGCGGCGCTGGCCTTCCCCACCAACATCATCGTCGAGGCGGCCCTGTCCTTCCTCGGCGTCGGCATCAAACCGCCCACCCCGTCCTGGGGGCAGATGCTCACCGAGGCCGACACCTGGTACCAGGCGGCCCCCATGTATCTGCTGATCCCCGCCGGGCTGCTGTTCGTCACCGTGCTCGCGCTCACCGTCCTCGGCGAGGGCATCCGCACCGCACTCGACCCGCGTGCCGCGTCCCGCCTGCGCGTGGGCACCGGCAAGCACGACACCGAGGGAGGTGCGGCATGACCGGCTTCCTGCTCCGGCGGCTCGGCGGGGCCGCCCTCGTCCTGCTGGCCCTGACCGCCATCCTCTACGCGATCTTCTACGTGGCCCCCGGCGACGTCGCCCAGATCGCCTGCGGCCCCCGCTGCTCGCCCGCCCAGGTCGCCCAGGTCACCGAGCAACTGCGGCTGGACGACCCGGTGTACGTGCAGTACGGGCATTTCCTCCAGGGCATCGTCGCCGGCCGCGACTTCTCCACCGGCACCGGCACCGAGCACTGCGCGATGCCCTGCCTCGGCGTCTCCTACCAGTCCGACCAGCAGGTCACCCAGCTCATCCTGGCCAAGCTGCCGGTCACCGGCTCGCTGGTGATCGGTGCGTTCGCCGGCTGGCTGCTGCTCGGCGTCGGCACCGGCGTGCTCTCCGCCTGGCGGCGCGGCCGGATCACCGAACGGGTGCTGACCTGGCTGACCCTGGCCGGCTCCGCCACCCCGGTCTTCGTCATCGGGCTGCTGCTCATCATCGTGTTCTGCTCCACCCTCCAGTGGCTGCCCGCCCCCTCCTACGTACCGTTCACCGAGAACCCCGAACAGTGGGCCTGGGGGCTGCTGCTGCCCTGGACGTCGCTGGCGCTCATCGAGTCCGCCAAGTACGCCCGCCTCACCCGCAGCGCCATGCTGGAGACCCTCGCCGAGGACCATGTGCGCACCTTTCGCGCGTACGGCGTCGGCGAGCGGGCCATCATCGGCCGGCACGCGCTCCGGGGCGCGGTGGCGCCCGTCATCGCGCTCAGCGCACTGGACTTCGGCTCGATGTTCGGCGGCGCGGTGCTCACCGAGTCGCTCTTCGGCATCCCCGGCATCGGCCGCGAGCTGGTCCACGCGGTCAAGGTCGTCGACCTGCCCGTGGTGGTCGGCATGGTGCTGGTGACCGGCTTCTTCGTCGTCCTCGCCAATGCCGTCGCGGACCTGCTGTACGCGCTGGCCGACCGACGGGTGGTCCTGTCATGACACCGCACGAACCTCTGGTCGAGGTCACCGGCCTCACCGTCGACTTCGGTTCCGTCCGGGCCGTCGACGGGCTCTCCTTCACCCTGGAGGCGGGCGGCGCGCTCGGCGTGGTGGGCGAGTCCGGCTCCGGCAAGAGCGCCTCCGCCTACGCCCTGCTCGGCCTGCACCGGGGCACCGGCGCCCGGGTCGGCGGCTCCGTCCGCGTCGCCGGTACGGACGTGAACGCGGCCGACGACCGCGCACTGCGGGCGCTGCGGGGCGCGCAGGCCGCCATGGTCTTCCAGGACCCGCTCTCCTCGCTCGACCCGTACTACCCGGTCGGCGACCAGATCGCCGAGGTGTACCGGGTCCACCGCCCCGTCTCCCGCAAGGCCGCCCGCGCCCGCGCCGTCGAGGTGCTGGACCGCGTCGGCATCCCGGACGCGGCCCGCCGCTCCCGGCTGCGCCCGCACGAGTTCTCCGGCGGCATGCGGCAACGGGCCCTCATCGCGATGGCGCTCGCCTGCGAACCGCTCCTGCTGATCGCGGACGAGCCGACCACCGCGCTCGACGTCACCGTGCAGGCCCAGATCCTCGACCTGCTGCACGACCTGCGCCACGAGACGGGCATGGGTCTCCTGCTGGTCACCCATGACGTGGGCGTCGCGGCGGAGAGCGTGGACGAGGTGCTGGTGATGCGGCACGGCAAGGAGGTGGAGCGCGGCCCGGTCGCCCGGGTGCTCGGCGCGCCGCGCGAGCCGTACACCAAGGAGCTGCTGGCCGCCGTGCCGAGGGTGGAGACCCGCAGGGTCGTGCCCGTGCCCGCGCCCCGGGCGGAGGAAACCTCCGTACCGCTGCTCGAAGCCGTCGGTCTGCGGCGTGAGTTCGGGCGGGGGAGCGGGCGGGTCGCCGCCGTGGACGGGGTCTCGCTCACCGTGCACGCCGGGCGCACGCTCGGCATCGTCGGGGAGAGCGGCAGTGGCAAGACCACGCTCGGCCGGATGCTGGTCCGGCTGCTCGACCCGACGGCGGGCCGCCTCCGTTACGGGGGTACGGAGATCGGCTCGCTGCCCGAGCGGGAGCTGCGGTCCTTCCGCCGCGACCTCCAGATGGTCTTCCAGGACCCGGTGGCCTCCCTCAACCCGCGCCGCTCGGTCGGGGAGTCCGTCGCCGATCCGCTGCGGGCGGCGGGGGAGAGCGACGAGGGGCGCATCCGGGACCGGGTGGGCGCGCTCCTGGAGCGCGTCGGTCTGGACCCGGCGCACTTCGAGCGCTACCCGCACGAGTTCAGCGGCGGACAGCGCCAGCGCATCGGGATCGCCCGCGCCCTGGCCGCCGAACCGAAGCTGATCGTCTGCGACGAACCGGTCTCCGCACTGGACGTCACCACCCAGGCCCAGGTCATCGAACTGCTCGCGGAACTCCAGCGCGAGCTGGGCATCGGCCTGGTCTTCATCGCCCACGACCTCGCCGTGGTCCGGCAGGTCAGCGACGAGGTCGCGGTGATGCGCCGGGGTGTGATCGTCGAGCAGGGCGGCGCCGACGAGGTCTACGGAAATCCGCGGGACCCGTACACCCGCCAGCTGCTGGCGGCCGTTCCCGCCCTCGATCCCGGCCTCGCGGACACCCGCAGGGCCGCCCGCAAGGAGCTGGCCCGGGCCTGACCCTCCGTAACAACCGACCGCTGTATCGCGACGGAACGCGACCGGGGCGGGAAAGTTACGACGGTTCACCCCTTTCGGTGGCGCGACGGACAACCGTCCGTCGCGCCACCGGCGTATCCGCTTACGGTCGTCCCGCTGCGAGTCGCCGTTTCAACGGCGGCCGCCCACAAGGGAGATCGGGGGTGTACTCGTGCGGATCGGACTGCTCACCGACGGTGGTTATCCGTATGCGACCGGTGAGTCCAGACTCTGGTGCGACCGACTGGTGCGCGGGCTGCCGCAGCACGAGTTCGACCTGTTCGCCCTGAGCCGCTCCGCCCACCAGGAGGACCAGGGCTGGGTCCGGCTGCCGCACCAGGTCAGCCGCGTGCGCACCGCACCGCTGTGGACCCCCGAGGACGGCACCCTGCGCGGCAGCGGCGAACGCGGCCTGCTGGCCCGGCTGGTGACCGGCGGCGAACAGTCCTACGGACGACGCGACCGCAGACGCTTCACCGAGTACTTCACCGCCCTCGCCACCGCGATCTGCACCTCCGACGAGGCCGGTACGGAAGCGGGCACCGGCCCCGGCGCGGAACTCTTCGCCGAAGGGCTCTACGGCCTCGCCGAGCTCGCCCGCGAACGCGGCGGACTCCACCTCGCCCTGCGCTCCGAGACGACCGTGCGGATCCTGGAGGCCGCCTCCCGCGCCCACGGCACCGGCCGCACCGTGCAGAGCGCCACCGTCCCCGACCACCTCGCCCTCGCCGCCGAGCTGGAACGCGCGCTGCGCCCGCTCTCGCTGGACTGGTACGACCAGGAGAGCCTCGGCGCGGTCGACCTCTGCCACGCGGCCTCCGGCGGGGCGGCCGCCCTCCCGGGACTGCTGGCCAAACGCTTCTTCGGGGTGCCACTGCTGGTCACCGAGCACGGCGTCCCGCTGCGCGCGCACTTCCTGGCCGCCTCCGACACCTCGTACGGCGCCTCCGTGCGCGCCCTCCTCGCCGGCTTCCACGGCCGCCTCGCCACCGAGGTCTACCGCCAGGCCGCGCTCGTCACCCCCGGCAACACCCACGTCCGCCGCTGGCAACAGCGCTGCGGAGCCGACCCCGCCAAGCAGCGCACGGTCTACCCGGGCATGGCCGCCGAGCGTTTCGGCCCGGTCGGCGAGGACGCCGAACGCCTCGGCGCGGCGGACGAGGGCGACGGGCCGGGCGGCCCCGACACCCTGGTCTGGGTCGGCCGGATCGAGCCCGCCAAGGACCTGATCGCCCTCCTCCACGCCTTCGCCGAGGTCCGCCGCGCCGAGCCCGCCGCCCGGCTGCGCGTCTTCGGCGCGCCGGCCGAGGGCGAGGAGGCCACCACCTACCTCGCCCACTGCAAGGCCCTGGCCGCCCAGCTCTTCCCGGACGAGGCCACCGGCGCGCACACCGAGGGCGTCAGCCCGGTCACCTTCGAGGAGATCGGCGGCCCCGAGATCCCCGACCTCGCCGAGGCCTACGGCGCGGGCGGTGTGATCGTGCTCTCCAGCGTCGTCGAAGGCTTCCCGGTCAGCCTCGTCGAGGCCATGTTCTGCGGCCGGGCCACCGTCTCCACCGACGTGGGCGCGGTCGTCGAAGTCATCGGCGGCACCGGCCTGGTGGTCCCCCCGCGCAACCCCAAGGCGCTCGCCGACGCCTGTATCGCGCTGCTGCGCGACCCCGAGCGCCGGGCCCGGCTGGGCGCCGCCGCACGGGCCCGCGCGCTCGAACTCTTCACCGTCGAACAGAACCTCGCGGCATTTCGCGGCATTTACCTGGAGCTGATGTCGCACACCCCGGTGCGCCGGGAGGCCGACACGGTGGACGCCCACGGCGACCCGCTGCCCTTCGCGACCCCGCCGGAAGCCCGCCTCCTCGGCCACTGGACCCAGCCCGGGGCACACCTCCGGCCGGCGGCGGACCCGGACGGCTCGGGGCGGCCCGGTGCCGGTGCCGATGCCGGTGCTGACGCAGTCGCCGCCGTCGTCGCCGCCGTGCCGAGCTGGGCCGCCGCGCCCGGGGCCCGGCTGCCGGACCGGCCGGGCGAGCCCGAGCCGCAGCACACGCGGGAGCCGGAGCCCGAGGGCGTCTGCGCGGTCGCGGCAGGACCGGCGGGGGACGGCGATGCGTGACCACCCGACCCTTCACGACCACGGAGACCACCCGATGACCCGTCCGGACGACCCGGCGATCCGTCCGGACGACCCGACCCGTCCGGACTGTCCGGCGAACCCCGTCTCCGTCCCGGAGCGGCCCGCCGAGATCCCGCCCCGCTCCACGGCGCGCCGGGCCCCGTCCGGCACCGCCCGCCGGGGTCCGGCCGACCCGGTGAAGTCCCTGCTGCACCACCACCGCGACCTGTGCGAACGGGCCGTGGACCCGCTGGAGATCGCCGCCGGTCTGGAGGCGCACGGCCTCACCGACCGCACCGCCGCCCGCTACCGCCACCGGGACGTCTTCGCCCTCGCCGAGGAGCTGTACGCCCGTATGCCGCCCCGTACGCGGGAGCCCGCCGCCGGCGGGCCGCCCGGGCCCGGTCCCGACACCGAGGCGCGGGCCGCCTGGACGCTCCTCGCCCTCCTGCCCGGGGCCGCCGCTCTGGCGACCGCCGGGTTGCTCCGGGTCACCGAAGGCGTCCTCGGCGGCGGGACCCGGGCCCTGGTCACCGTCGTCGGCGCCGTCCTGGCCTGCCTGGCGCTCCGGGCCTGCCTGGGCCGGGGCCCCCTGCGCGCCCCCGAAGGCGCGGGCCGCGCCGGGATGTACGCCTGTTGGCTGCTGAGCTACGCGGTGTACGGCGAGGGGCTGCTCGCCCAGGTCATGACGGGCGGCCCGGACGGCCCCTGGCTCGGCACCCCCGGCCCGCTGCTCGGACTCGCCGCCGCCGTCGCCCCGGCCGCCTGGTGCGCCCACCTCTTCACCGTCCAGGCCCACCGCAAACTGGCCGGCAGCCGCGCCCTGGAGGAGTTCGGCGCGGGCGTGCGCCCCCTGTTGCTGGCGGCCGTCACCCTCTTCCTCGCCGCACTGCTGCCCCTGCTGTACCTGGCCGACCTCGGCCTCGGCGGGGGCGGCACGCCCGTCGCGGCGGTCGCCCTCGGGGTGCTGTTCTTCGTGGCCCGGCTGCTCGCCGCCCATGGGCTGCCCGAGCCGGGCACCGTCGCGCTCGCCGGCGCGTGCGCCGTCGAGGCCGGCGCCCCGGCCCTCGTCCTCGCCGCCCGGCTGCCCGGGCTCGAACCCCTCGCCCGTCCCGTGGACGCCCTCGTCTCGGCAGGCGGGACCGGCGCCGTGTCCGCGCTGGCCTGCGGCGGGGCCGCCCTCGGACTGCTGCTGCACGCGGCCCTCGCGCTCTCCCGGGCCTCCGCCCACACCCGGACCTGAGAGACCCGAGGACCTGAGCCGCCCCGCCGACGTACCACCCACCGACGTACCACCGCACCACCCCCGCGGAGCCGACGCCGCGGGCCCTGCCCCAGCACCGTACGACCGACTGACTGACCTAGGAGAACCCCGCCATGACCCCCCAATCCCCCGCACCGGCAGCCCGCCGTCGGCACCGAGGCGGTGCGCGATGAGGGTGCTGCTGCTCGGAGCCAACGGATTCCTCGGCCGCTTCGTCGCCGACCGTCTGCTGGCCGACCCCGCCGTCCACCTCACGGCCCTCGGCCGCGGCGACGACGCCGACGTCCGGTTCGACCTCGCGGGCGGCAGCCCCGGGGCCCTCACCCGCTTCCTGGACGCCGTCCACCCCGGCGTCGTCGTCAACTGCGCGGGCGCCACCCGCGGCGGCGCCCGGGACCTCACCCGCCACAACACCGTCGCCGTCGCCACCGTCTGCGAGGCGCTGCGCCGCAGCGGCTGCGGGGCCCGGCTCGTCCAGGTCGGCTGCGCCTCGGAGTACGGGCCCTCGCAGCCCGGCTCCTCCACCGCCGAGGACGCCGTGCCGCGCCCCGGCGGCCCGTACGGCGTCAGCAAGCTCGCCGCCACCGAACTGGTCCTCGGCTCCGGTCTCGACGCCGTCGTCCTGCGGGTCTTCTCGCCCGTCGGCCCCGGCACCCCGGCCGGCTCGCCGCTCGGCCGGCTCGCCGAGGCGATGCGCCGGGCCATGCAGTCCGGTGACGGCGAGCTGAAGCTCAGCGGCCTCGGTGTGCAGCGGGACTTCGTCGACGTACGGGATGTGGCGCGGGCCGTCCACGCCGCCTCGCTCTCCGCCGCCCAGGGCGTCGTCAACATCGGCACCGGGCGGGCCGTCCGGCTCCGCGACGCCGCCGCCGTCCTGGCCAGGGTCGCCGGTTACGCGGGCGCGCTCCACGAGCTGGACTCGCCGCCCCCGCGACTGCCCATCGGGGCCCCGCGCACCTCCGCCGAGTCCGTCATGGAACACCTCTCCGCCACCCCGTCCCCGTATCCGGACGGCTGCGGGGCCTGGCAGCAGGCCGACGTCCGCACCGCCCGGGACCGGCTCGGCTGGCGGCCCCGGATCAATCTGGAGGAGTCCCTCGCGGACATCTGGATGGAGGCGGCGTGCCGTATCTGACCGCGCCCGCCGACGCCCGCCGGACCGCGGGCGGCGAACAGCTCGGCTTCGGCGTCCCGGGCTACGCGCACCCGCTGCTCGCCCCCGCCGAATGGGCCGAGCTGGCCCGCCCCGGCACCCCGCTGCACTGGGCCGTCCTCAACATCGCGAACGGCCCCGGCACCCGGCCCGACCCGCACTGCCTGGAGGCGGCGGGCCGACTGCGCAACGCCCGCGAGCGCGCCCTGCACGGCGAGGCCCCGGACGACACCGTCCGCGCCTCCGGCGGCCGGCTGCTCGGCCATCTCGACCTGGCCCACGGCGAGCGGCCCTTCGACGAACTGATCGCGGACGCCCGGTCCTTCATCGACTGGTACCGCATCGGCGGCTTCTACCTCGCCCGCTGCCCCGCCGAGCGGGCCGGACTGCCCGCCGTACGCCGCCTCACCGGCACGCTCCACGCCCTGCTGGCGGAGAGTGACAGCGCGGACGACGGGGGCCGTCTGGTGCTGGGCCACGGCGCCCATCCGTATCCCGGGTACGCGGAGGCGGCCGACCAGCTGGTCACCTTCCAGGGCCCCTGGACCGACTACCGCTGGTCCCAGGTGGCCGAGTGGACGGCCGACTATCCGCCGGACCGGTTCGCCCACTTCGTCCACGGGGTGCCGCGCACCCATCTGGAGGAGGCCATGCGCATCGCCCGCTGGCAGGGCGCCGGGACGATCTTCTTCACCGATCGGAACGCCCGGGACGGCCGAAGCGGACAAAGCGATCCATTCGCGGCGCTGCCCAGGTACTGGGACGAAATCGTCTCGCGGATCGGACCCGGTATCTCGGAATGAGAAGGGGCGTGGCAGTGTTACGGGGAGAACAACCGTACGTAGTCGACCGTAAGAAGCCGGTCTACGTAGAAATCCGACCACCTGCATTGTTGAGGTTCCTGTGTCGCTGCCACCCCTGGTCGAGCCAGCTGCTGAGCTCACCGTCGACGAGGTCCGCAGGTACTCCCGCCACCTGATCATCCCGGATGTCGGGATGGACGGACAGAAGCGCCTGAAGAACGCCAAGGTGCTGTGTGTCGGCGCCGGCGGCCTCGGCTCGCCGGCCCTGATGTACCTCGCCGCGGCCGGTGTCGGCACGCTCGGCATCGTGGAGTTCGACGAGGTCGACGAGTCGAACCTGCAGCGCCAGATCATCCACAGCCAGGCCGACATCGGCCGCTCCAAGGCCGAGTCCGCCAAGGACTCGGTGCTGGGCATCAACCCGTACGTCAACGTGGTCCTTCACGAAGAGCGGCTCGAAGCCGAGAACGTGATGGAGATCTTCGCGCAGTACGACCTGATCGTGGACGGCACGGACAACTTCGCCACCCGCTATCTCGTCAACGACGCCGCGGTGCTGCTGAACAAGCCGTACGTGTGGGGCTCGATCTACCGCTTCGACGGCCAGGCCTCCGTGTTCTGGTCCGAGCACGGGCCCTGCTACCGCTGCCTCTACCCGGAGCCCCCGCCGCCGGGCATGGTCCCCTCCTGCGCCGAGGGCGGCGTGCTGGGCGTGCTCTGCGCGTCCGTCGGCTCCATCCAGGTCACCGAGGCCATCAAGCTGCTCGCCGGCATCGGCGACCCGCTGGTCGGCCGACTGATGATCTACGACGCCCTGGAGATGCAGTACCGCCAGGTCAAGGTCCGCAAGGACCCCGACTGCGCGGTCTGCGGCGAGAACCCCACCGTCACCGAGCTCATCGACTACGAGGCCTTCTGCGGCGTCGTGTCCGAGGAGGCCCAGGAGGCGGCGCTCGGCTCGACGATCACTCCCAAGCAGCTCAAGGAGTGGATCGACGGCGACGAGAAGATCGAGATCATCGACGTCCGCGAGCCGAACGAGTACGAGATCGTCTCGATCCCCGGCGCCAAGCTGATCCCGAAGAACGAGTTCCTCATGGGCACCGCCCTCCAGGACCTCCCCCAGGACAAGCGCATCGTCCTGCACTGCAAGACGGGCGTCCGCAGCGCCGAGGTCCTCGCGGTCCTCAAGTCCGCGGGCTTCGCCGACGCGGTGCACGTGGGCGGCGGCGTGATCGGCTGGGTCAACCAGATCGAGCCCGAGAAGCCGGTCTACTAGAGCGTTCCGTACGGGCAGGGGCCCGGTCCGCACAGCGCGGACCGGGCCCCTTTTCCCTGCGCGGGTTCCGTCACCCGCAGGTCTTGCCGTCCGCCGGGACCTTCCCGTCCAGGAAGTAGTCGTCGACGGTCGAGGTCACACACGCGTCGGAGTCGTAGGCCCCGTGACCCTCGCCCTTGTTGGTCACCAGGACGCCGACGCCCTTGCCCAGCTCGTCCGCCATCCGCCGCGCCCCCTCGTACGGGGTCGCCGGGTCGCCGGTCGTGCCGACGACCAGGATCGGTCCCGCGCCCGGCGCACTGGTCTCCGGCGTCTCGTGCTCGCCCTCCACGGGCCACTGGGCGCACCAGCCCGCGGTGTCCCAGGCCAGGAACGGGCCGAAGACCGGCGACAGCTCACGGAACTCCGGCAGCAGCGCACGGGCCTCGTCCACGGTGGGGCGTGACGTCGAGTCGGCGCAGGAGATCGCCCGCTGGGAGTGGCTCTGGGTGTCGTAACGGCCCTGCTCGTCACGGCCGTTGTACGAGTCGGCGAGCCGGAGCAGACCGTTGCCCGTGCCGTTGTTCTCCGCCTCGTCGAGGGCGGCGGTCAGGGCGGGCCAGGACGATTCGGAGTACAGCGGGGTGACGATGCCGGTGATGGCGAGCGACTCGCTCAGCTCGCGGCCCGAGTCGGTCGGCAGCGGACTCCGGTCGATCCGGGCCAGCAGCCGGGCGATGCGCTCGGAGCCCTCCTTCGGGTTCTGGCCGCGGTCCTTCAGATAGTTCTCCAGAGCGCGCTGGAAGCCCGTGGTCTGGTTCCGGGCGTGCCCGATCCCGTCGGCGGTCGGGTCGACGGCCGCGTCCAGCACGGTGCGCCCCACCCGGTGCGGGAAGAGGTGCGCGTACGTCCCGCCCAGCTCCGTACCGTAGGAGAAGCCGAAGTAGGACAGCTTCTCGTCGCCCAGGACCTGGCGGATCAGGTCCAGGTCGCGGGCGGCGTTGCCGGTGCCGACGTGCGGCAGGACCGTGCCCGAGCGGCGTTCGCAGCCGGCGCCGTACTCCGCGGCGTCCTCGATGAAGGCCGCCTCCTCCGCCGCCGTGTCCGGAGTCAGGTCGACGTTGCGGTGGGCCTGTTCCTGCTCCTTGTCGGTGCGGCAGCGTACCCCGGAGCTGGCGGCGACCCCGCGCGGATCGAAACTCACCAGGTCGTAGCGGGTGTTGAGCTTCCCGTACGCCCTGGCGGCGCGCGGCAGGGCCTCCACGCCGGACCCGCCGGGCCCGCCGAAGTTGAACAGCAGCGAGCCGAGCCGCCGCCCCTGGTCGCGGGCCTCTTTGCGGATCAGCGCGACGGAGAGCGTCTCCCCGGACGGCTCCGCGTAGTCCAGCGGTACGTCCACCCGCGCGCAACGCCAGGCGGAACCGGGGGTGTTGCCGCCGCGTGGAGCCGTGCAGGGCTTCCAGTCGAGGCGCTGGGAGGTGAGCGCGGAGGGCAGCTCCGGCGTCTCGGGGGAGTCCTTCGGCCCGGTCGGCGTGGGCGCGGCGGAGGCGTCGCCGGGGCGGCCGTCGGCCGGCTGGTCCATAGCCGGCTCCGAGCTCAACAGCCCGCAGCCGGCGAGCAGTCCCGCCGCGAGAAGGGCCGCTCCTGTTGTGACGGCGGCCCGCTGGGCACGACGGTGCGCACTCATGATCCGGCTTCCCTCCCCGGGGCCCGCCGAAGCCGGTGGCGACGCGTCGGGCGGCTGTGGTGTGCGGACATGCTAACGGCCTTGCGCGGTACGGGAGTCGGGGCCCGGTATCAGCCGCAGACGGTGCCGGACCTGGGCACCCGGCCGTTCAACAGATAGCCGTCCACCGTCCGTTGCACACAGGCGTCCTTGCTGTTGTACGCCCCGTGCCCCTCGCCCTTGTACGTGAGCTCGACGCCGACGCCCTTGCCCAGCTTCTCCACCATCGCCTTGGCGCCCGCGTACGGGGTCGCCGGGTCGCCGGTGTTGCCGATGACCAGGATCGGGGCGGCGCCCGGGGCGCTGACGTCCGGGGTCTGCCAGGCGCCCGCGACCGGCCAGCCGGTGCAGCTCATCAGGCCCCAGCCCAGATAGTCCCCGAACAGCGGCGACGCCTTGCGGAACGCGGGCAGCGCCGCCTTCGTCTGTTCCAGCGAGAACCGCTGCTTGCTGTCGGCGCAGTTGATGGCGATGTTGGCGGCGTTGGAGTTGTCGTACCGCCCGTCCTCCGAGCGGCCGTTGAGCGAGTCGGCCAGCGCCAGCAGCAGCCCGCCGTTCTTGCCGTCCGCCTCGTCCAGGCCCTGTTCCAGCAGCGGCCAGGTCTCCTTGGAGTAGAGCGCGGACGCGATGCCGGTGGTCGCGAGCGTCTGTGTCAGTGTCCGGTCGCCGAGCCCGTCGATGGGCTGCTCCTCCAGCTCGGCCAGCAGATCGGCGATGAACTGCTCGACCTCCTGCTGGGTGGCCCCGGGCAGCGCGCAGTCGTCGCGCTCAGCGCAGTCCTTCGTGAAGTTGTCCAGGGCGAGCTGGAAGCCTTCGGCCTGGCCGAGCGAGGACTGCTCGGCGTCCTTCGTGGGGTCGACCACCGCGTCGAAGACCGCCCGGCCGACCTTGTCCGGAAAGAGGTGGGCGTACACGCCGCCCAGCTCGGTGCCGTACGAGATGCCGAAGTAGTGCAGCTTCTCGTCGCCCAGCACCGTGCGCATCAGATCCATGTCACGGGCGGCGTTCGTCGTGCCCACGAAGGGGAGTTCGGGGCCGGAGTTCTCCTCGCAGTCCGCGATGAAGTCCTTCTGCCCCTGGACGAACCGCTTCTCCTCCGCCGCGTCGTCCGGGGTGGAGTCCTCCTGGTAGAAGGCGTCCAGCTGGGCGTCGTCCGCGCACTGGACACCCTCGCTGCGGCCCACCCCGCGCGGATCGAAGCTCACCAGGTCGTAGCGGGTGCGGAGCTTGTCGTACTCGGTGCCGAACGCGGGCAGCGTCGCCACACCGGACGCGCCGGGCCCGCCGAAGTTGAACACCAGCGAGCCGATCCGCCGGTTCTGCTCCTTGGCCTTCGCCCGTACCAGCGCCAGCTCGATCGTGCGGCCGTCCGGCTTCGCGTAATCGAGCGGCACGTCCATGAAGGAGCACTCCCACACCACACCGCCGGGCAGCGGGGACGGCGACTCGCCGCCGCCCTGGGCCGTGTTCGGCGGCGGACAGGGGGACCACTCCAGCTTCTGCGAGGCCAGGTCCTCGGCGGTGGAGGTCGGCGAGGCGGTCGAGGCCCCGGTGGGCGTCGAGGACCCGTCCCCGTCGCCGTCGTCCGAACAGGCGGCCAGTGGCAGCAGCACCGTGGCGGTGGCGGCGAGGGCGGCGGCGCGCAGAGCGGGGGAAGTCCTCATGCCCCCATCGTGCGGCGGGGCGCCGGGGCGCGCGGCCGGGCGCGGTCCATGCGGGTGGCGGCCGGGCCGGTACGGGCGGCCGCCACCGCCCCCGCCCGCCAAGACCCGGCGGCTATCGCTCGCCCGGCCACCGGATGTGCGTACGGCTCACAGCTCGCCCTTGCGGGTCAGCTGATTGAAGGCGATCCACCCCGGCAGCACCGGCAGCCACAGCGTCATCACGCGGTACAGCAGCACCGCCGGCGCCGCGACCTCCTTCGGCAGCCCGACCGCGATCAGGCCCAGCGTCAGGGCGCCCTCGACCGCGCCCATACCGCCCGGCGTCGGGGCGGCCGAGCCGAGCGCGTTCCCGGCGAGGAAGACGACCGCGATGCTCGCGTAGCTCAGCTGCGGCACGTCCGGGCCGCTGAACGCCCGGATCGAGGCGTCCAGGCAGAGCACGAACAGGCCGGTCAGCAGCAGCATGCCGCCGATGCCGGTGAGCAGCTTCTGCGGCCGCTGCACCACATCCAGCATGCGCGGCACGACCCCGGCGAACAGCGAGCGCACCCGGGTCACCACGAACTTCCGCAGGAACGGGATCGCCGTCACCACCAGCACCAGCACCGCGACCGTCAGCAGACCGGCGATCACCGTCCGGGACGGGGTCAGCGAGTCCGGGGTCTTCTCCGTCCCCGTGAGATAGCCGAACAGCGCCAGCAGCATGATGTGGGCCCCGAGCCCGAACAGCTGCGAGGCCCCGACGCTCGCCACCGCCAGACCGGGGCGCACCCCGGCCCGCTGGAGGAAGCGGGTGTTCAGCGCCACGCCCCCGACCGCGGCGGGCGCCACGATCTTCACGAACGACCCGGCCACCTGCGCCTGCACGGTCTTCAGGAACGACACCCGCTCCGGCACGAAGCCCAGCAGGCTCATCGCCGCCGCCACGTAGCTCAGCGCCGAGAAGCCGAGGGCGGCCGCCACCCAGCCCCACTCCGCCTGCTCCACGACCGCGCCGAAGTCGGCCTGGGTGACCTGCGAGATCAGGAAGTACGCGGCGATGGCACCGGCGATGAAGCTGAACAGGGTGCGCGGCTTGATGCGCTCCAGGCGGACCGGCTCGACCGGGGCCTGCGGGCGGATCAGCAGCACCTGGCGGCGGATCTGGGCCAGCAGATCCTCCTCGCGGGCCTCCTCCAGCGCATCGTCCATGGCGCGCTTCTCGGCCTGCTTCTCGGTGCGCAGCGACTTGCGCTCCGCCTTGGGGTCGGTCCTGGGGCCGGTTCCGGCGCCCGCCCCGTCGTCCGTCGCGGGGTCCGCGGCGAGCTCGGCCTTCGCCTGCTTGGCCGCCTGCGAGGCCTCCAGCACCGCCTCCCGCTCGCGCTGCGAACGCTCGCGGGCGATCCGGCGCAGCGTCGCCCGGGTGGACCGGCTCAGCGCGATCGGCTGGAGCAGCGGCAGACAGTCCGCCACCGCGTCCGGCCCGAGCACGGCCAGCGCCCCGGCCACCGACCGCTCGGCACCCACCCGCAGCCCCAGCGTGGTCAGCAGCTGGGCCACGTCCATCCGCAGCACCAGATCGCCGGCGGCGATCTCGCCGCCGCGCAGATCCGTCACGAACGCCCTGCCGGAACGATCCACCAGGAGGGCGTCACCGGTCAGCCTGCGATGCGCGATCCGCCGCGACTGGAGGGCCTTCACCTGACGCCAGGCGCTGCGCACCAGATCGTCGGTGATCTCCTCGTCCTCCATCGAGTCCAGCGACCGGCCGCCGATGTGCTCGTAGACGAGCATCACCGCGTCGGGGCCCAGCTCCGAGGTGGCGATCAGCTTGGGCGCGTTCGCCCCGGCGGCGATGGCCGCGTACGCGAGCAGCGCCTCCTGCTCCAGCGCCTGGCGCAACGACTGGATGGAGCGCCGCTGGGTGATCCCGCGCAGGGTGAGCCGCCGCCAGGCCCGGTAGAAGAACCCCTGCGCCTGCTGTTCCCGGTCGACGACGGTGACGTCCAGCGGCGGGCCGTCCTCCAGGGTGACCAGATAGCGCCGCCCCCGGTCGCCCTGGTCGGCGTTGTCCTTGTCCGGCGCGTCCTCGGTGCGCATCGCCGCGACCGGCCGGAAGCCCACGTGCCGCAGACCGGCCATCAGGTGCTGGCCGGTGGGGCGGACGTTCGGCGAGCCGACCGCGTACAGCGTTCCGTACGCCACCGTCCAGCCGATCAGCACGGTGAGGATGATCGAGAACGGGGTGGTGTACCCGCCGACGAGCATCGCGAACGCGTCGAGCAGCAGCACCACCCACAGCACCACGCGCCAGCGCGGCCGTCGCGCCATGCCGACCGCCGTCATGTACGCGATGACCGGCGCCAGATAGCCGTGCACCGGGTCGGTGAGCCCGCCGGCCGTCTGCGGCTGGGTCAGCGCGTCCTGGATCGTGCCGGGAGCGGTCCGCGACACCCAGAGGTCGGTGGCGAGCGTCACCCCGTGGGCGAGCACGGCGGCGAGCACCCCGTCCGCGATCCGCAGCCCGTCGCGTTTGATCAGGCGTTCGATGGCGAAGGCGACCGGCACCAGCAGCACGGCGATGCTGGACACCAGACCGGCGATCTTGATCAGCAGATCGGGCGCCTGCTCGGTGCCCTTGGAGATGTCGTCCTCGAGACCGGTGGTGGTGCCCTGGGCGAACGCGGCGATCGAGAACAGGATCGCGATCGCGAGCACCCCGATGAGCAGCCGCATCAGGTCGGAGGGGCGGTGCACCCGGGCGGGGAGCAGCGGTTCGTCGCCGGAGACGCGGTCGGTCAGGGCGGCCTCGGCGGAGGCGAGCGTCGAGCCCGCCAGATGTCCGGTGGTGGACGCCGTGGGGCCGTCGGCGCGGGGGGCTCCGGAGGACTCGGGACCGCCCTGCGGGCGCTCCCCGGCATCGGAGGCGTCCGCCGCCTTCGGTGGCTGCACGCCCTGCTCCTTCGTCGCCTCTGGTTCGTCTTCGTGTTCTGGTATCACCGGTCACCGCCCGCATGATGGTGGCACGGCCCGTAGACAGAGGAGGGCATCAGGGTGCATTGCACGGGCGCGGGAAGCGCAACATACGCTCCTTTGCACCCGCGCGCACGCTGTGTGCCCGGACGGACACCGATTCGGCCGGGCTGTCGGTGGCGTACGGCAGGATGGGGCGGATGAGCCAGGACCAGACGGACGGGGGCGGCCCCGGCACCGCCCCGGCCGGCGGCGAGCTGCCGGAATACGCGGAGCTGCCGGAGTACGCGGAACGCGTCCTCGACGTGGCCGATCTCATCCCGCCCGGCCGGGTGATGACGTATGGCGACATCGCGGAGTGGCTGGGCGAGGGAGGACCACGCCAGGTCGGCCGGGTCATGGCGCTGTACGGATCGGCCGTGCCGTGGTGGCGCGTCGTCCGCGCCGACGGGACGCTGCTGCCCGCCCACGAGCTGCGGGCCCTGGACCACTACCGCGCGGAGGGCACCCCGCTGCGCGAGGCGTCGCGCCAGGCGGAGGGGCACATCCCGCGGCTCGACATGCGGCGCGCCCGCTGGGACGGCGGGGGCGGACAGGGCGGTCCCGGCGGGCACCCGAGTGGCGCCGAGGGCGGTCCGGGTGGCTCCGGTGGTCCGGCCGGTCCTGGCGGTCCGGGCGATCCCGGTGGTCCGGGCGAGAAAGCTCACACCTGACAGCTTCCGCCATCGGCCCGCGGAGGCGGCGCCCCGACGCGGCAGCGCACGTGACGAGGGACGCAGCGCGACCGCCGCCTCCCGCGCCGTCGCTGGCGTAGCGTCGTCATCGCGCGGCACGCTCCGCCCCTTCCTCTTCCCCGTCTGCACCGACTTCCCCGTCTGCACCGACCCTGATCCTCTTCACCCGTACACCCACGCACACCCACGCACATCCACAGGACCGGCGATCCACGTGAGTTCCTCCTCCACCCGGCACAGTCCGCACCGTGAGTCACGGCCGCGGACCACGGGTGCGTACCGGCTGGTGCGCACTCCGCCGGGTTCGGTGGATCCTCCTCTGCTGGACGCAGGCCAGCGCGCGGTGGTTGACCACCCGGGCGGCCCGCTGCTGGTCCTCGCCGGACCCGGCACCGGCAAGACCACCACCCTCGTCGAATCCGTCGCCGCGCGGGTGAACCGGGGCGCCGACCCGGCCCGCATCCTCGTCCTCACCTTCAGCCGCAAGGCCGCCGTCGAACTGCGGGACCGGATGGCCGCCCGCCTCGGCGCGGCCCGGGGGCCGCAGGCCACCACCTTCCACTCGTACTGCTACGCCCTGGTCCGGGCCCACCAGGACGCCGATCTGTTCGCCGATCCGCTGCGGCTGCTGTCCGGGCCCGAGCAGGACGTCACCGTCCGCGAGCTGCTCGCGGGCCAGCTCGACCTGGAGAAGGAGGGCCTGGCCCATGTCCGCTGGCCGGACGAGCTGCGGTCCTGCCTGACCACCCGCGGCTTCGCCGACGAGGTGCGCGCGGTGCTGGCCCGCAGCCGCGAACTGGGCCTCGGCCCGGACGCGCTGGCCGCCTTCGCCCGCCGCACCGGCCGGCCCGACTGGAGCGCGGCGGCCCAGTTCCTCGCCGAGTACCTCGACATCCTCGACGCCCAAGGCGTCCTGGACTACGCGGAGCTGGTGCACCGCGCGGTCCTGCTCGCCGAGCGCCCGGAGGTGGCGGCGGAGCTGGCCGAGCGCTACGACGCGGTGTACGTCGACGAGTACCAGGACACCGACCCCGCCCAGGTACGCCTGCTGCACGCGCTGGCCGGAAACCGGGGGCGCGGCGAGGACCCGAGCGGCGGGCGCACGCTGATCGCCTTCGGCGACCCCGACCAGTCGATCTACACCTTCCGGGGCGCCGACGTGAACGGCATCCTCGACTTCCCGGACACCTTCCGCCGGGCGGACGGGAGCCCCGCGCCCGTGGGCGTCCTCACCACCTCCCGCCGCTCCGGGGCCGGGCTGTTGGCGGCGACCCGGCTGCTCACCCGCCGGATGCCGCTGACCCGGCTGCCCGGCGACACGGTCCGCGCCCACCGCGAACTGCACGCCGCCCGGGACGGCGGCCGCGTCGAGACGTACACCTACCCGACCGCGTCCACGGAGCTGGAGAACATCGCGGACCTGCTGCGCCGCGCCCACCTGGAGGACGGGGTGCCGTGGCAGGAGATGGCCGTGCTGGTACGGGCCGGAGGCCGCTCGCTGCCCGCCGTCCGCCGCGCCCTCACCTCCGCCGGCGTCCCCCTGGAGGTCGACGGCGACGACCTGCCGCTGCGCCACGAACCGGCCGTCGCCCCGCTGCTGACGGCCCTGCGGACGGTGGCGACGGCGGCACTGCACCACCGCCCGGCCGAAGCGGAAGCCCAAGCGGAAGCCGAAGCCGAAGCGGAAGCGGAGGATCGGCCGGAGGGCGGGCCCGCCTCCTGGCTCGACACCGAGACCGCCCTCACCCTCCTCACCTCCCCGCTCGGCGCCATGGACGCCGCCGACCTGCGCCGCCTCGGCCGGGCCCTGCGCGACGAGGAGCGCGCCGCCGGAATCCGGGTCCCCGCGCCCTCCGACGAGCTGCTGGCCCGCGCGCTGGCCGAGCCCGAGCGGCTCGTCACGCACGATCCGGCGTACGCCCACGGAGCGCAGCGCCTCGGCGCGCTCCTGCGGAAGTCCCGCGAGCTCCTCGAAGGCGGCGGCACCGCCGAGGAGGCCTTGTGGATCCTGTGGAACGGCACGCCCTGGCCCGGCAGGCTGGGGCGGGCCGCGCTGCGCGGCGGGGCGGGCGGGCGCAACGCCGACCGCGATCTCGACGCGGTGTGCGCCCTGTTCGACACGGCCGCCCGCGCCGAGGAGCGCACCGGCGGGCGCGGGGCCCTCAACTTCCTCGAGGAGGTCGACGCCCAGGACATCGCCGCCGACACCCTCTCCCGGCGGACCGCCCGCCCCGACGCCGTACGCCTGATGACCGCCCACCGGTCCAAGGGCCTGGAGTGGCGGCTCGTCGTGGTCGCCGGGGTCCAGGAGGGCGTCTGGCCCGACCTGCGCCGCCGGGGCTCGCTCCTGGAGGCGGACCGGATCGGCCGCGACGGACTCGCCGAACCCCTCTCGCCCGGCGCCCTCCTCGCCGAGGAACGCCGGCTCTTCTACGTCGCCGCCACCCGCGCCCGCGAACGCCTGGTCGTCACCGCCGTGAAGGCCCCCGCCGACGACGGCGACCAGCCCTCCCGCTTCCTCACCGAGCTGGGCGTCGAACCCCGCGACGTCACCGGTCGCCCGCGCCGCCCGCTCGCCGTCGCCGCGCTCGTCGCCGAACTGCGCGCCACCACGGTCGACCCGGCCGCCTCCGCCGCGCTGCGCGAGGCCGCCGCCCACCGCCTCGCCCGGCTCGCCGCGCTCACCGACGACGAGGGGCAGCCGCTGGTGCCGGCGGCCCATCCGTACCGCTGGTGGGGTCTGGAGGAGCCGACCCGATCCGCCGTCCCGCTGCGCGACCGCGACCAGCCCGTCACCCTCTCCGGCAGCGCGCTGGACCAGCTCGCCAACACCTGCGCCCTCCAGTGGTTCCTGGGCCGCGAGGTGAAGGCCGACGCCCCGGCCACCGCCGCCCAGGGGTTCGGCAACGTCGTCCACGTACTCGCCGACGAGGTCGCCTCCAGCCGTACGCCCGCCGACCTCGACGTCCTCATGGAGCGCCTGGACTCCGTCTGGAACGGCCTCGCCTTCGACGCCCCCTGGAAGTCCGAGCAGGAGAAGGACCAGGCCCGCGCCGCCCTGGAACGCTTCCTGCACTGGCACGTCCTGGACCGGGGCGGCCGCACCCCCACCGCGAGCGAGCACGATTTCGACGTGACCCTGGAGGCGGGCGAGTACGCCGTCCGCATCCGGGGCTCCATGGACCGGGTCGAACAGGACGCCGAGGGCCGGGCGTACGTCGTCGACTTCAAGACCGGCAAGGGCGCGCCCACCAAGGACGAGGTCGCCGCCCACCCCCAGCTCGCCGTCTACCAGCTCGCCGTCCGGGAGGGCGCGGTCGACGAGGTCTTCGACGGAAAGCGCCCCGAGCCGGGCGGCGCCGAACTGGTCCAGCTCCGTCAGCCCGCCCCCAAGAAGGAGGGCGGCGACGCCTTTCCCAAGGTCCAGGCGCAGGAACCGCTGGCCGGGGAGTGGGTCTCCGACCTGCTCGCGACGGCCGCCGGAAAGGTCCTGGACGAACGCTTCACGCCCACCACCGGCACGCACTGCGCCCACTGCGCCTTCCGGGCCTCGTGCAGCGCACAGCCGGAGGGGCGGCAGGTGGTGGAGTAGCCGTCGCATCCGGTTCGTGCCGGGTTGTCAGTGGCTCCGGTTACCGTTTCTCACGTGTCCTCACGCATCACCGATCCCGAGCAGCTCAAGGAGCTCCTCGGGATTCCCTTCACCCCGGAGCAGACGGCCTGCATCATCGCGCCGCCCGCCCCGCAGGTGATCGTGGCCGGAGCCGGGTCGGGCAAGACCACGGTGATGGCCGCCCGCGTGGTCTGGCTGGTGGGCACCGGACAGGTCGCGCCCGAGCAGGTCCTCGGCCTCACCTTCACCAACAAGGCGGCGGGCGAGCTGGCCGAGCGCGTCCGCAAGGCGCTGATCGCCGCCGGGGTCACCGACCCCGACGTCATCGACCCGGACAACCCCCCGGGCGAACCCACCATCTCCACGTACCACGCGTTCGCCGGCCGCCTCCTCACCGAGCACGGCCTGCGCATCGGCCTGGAGCCGACCACCCGCCTCCTCGCCGACGCCACCCGCTACCAGCTCGCCGCGAAGGTGCTGCGCGAGGCCCCGGGCCCCTATCCGGCGCTCACCCGCTCCTTCCCGACCCTCGTCAGCGACCTCCTGGCGCTCGACGGAGAGCTGTCCGAACACCTCGTACGCCCCGAAGCGCTGGACGCGTACGACACCGAGCTGCTGCGGGAGCTGGCCACCGCCAAGCTCAGCAACGCGGACCTGCGCAAGATCCCCGAGACCGCCGAGGCCCGCCGCTCCCTCCTCGGCCTCACCGAGCGCTACCGCTCCGCCAAGCGCGGCCGGGACCTCATGGACTTCGGCGACCAGATCGCCCTCTCCGCCGAGCTGGCCCTCACCCGGCCGGAGGTCGGGAGGATCCTGCGCGAGGAATTCCGGGTCGTCCTCCTCGACGAGTACCAGGACACGTCGGTGGCCCAGCGGCTGCTGCTCTCGGCGCTGTTCGGCAGCGGTACGGACCTGGGGGCGGTGGGCCACGCGGTGACCGCCGTGGGCGACCCCTGCCAGGCGATCTACGGCTGGCGCGGCGCGTCCGTCGCCAACCTCGACGACTTCCCCGAGCACTTCCCGCACGCCGACGGCACCCCCGCCACCCGCTACAGCCTCAGCGAGAACCGCCGCAGCGGCGGCCGCCTCCTCCAGCTCGCCAACGGGCTGGCCGAACCGCTGCGCGCGATGCACGAGGGCGTCGAGGCGCTGCGCCCCGCCCCGGGCGCCGAGCGGGACGGCCTGGTCCGCTGCGCCCTGCTGAACACGCACACCGAGGAGATCGACTGGCTCGCCGACTCCCTCGCCCACCTCGTCCGCACCGGCACCCCGCCCGGCGAGATCGCCGTCCTGTGCCGCACCGCAGGGGACTTCCCCGAGATCCAGGCGGCCCTGGTCGCCCGCGACATCCCGGTCGAGGTCGTCGGCCTCGCCGGGCTGCTGCACCTGCCCGAGGTGGCCGACCTGGTCGCTGTCTGCGAAGTCCTCCAGGACCCCGGGGCCAACGCCTCGCTGGTCCGCCTCCTCACCGGACCGCGCTGGCGCATCGGCCCCCGCGACCTCGCGCTCCTGGGCCGCCGCGCCCGCCTCCTCGTGCACCGGGCGGGCCACGCGGACGACGCCGACGCGGACCAGCGGCTCGCGGACGCCGTCGAGGGCACGGACCCGGCCGAGGTGATATCGCTCGCGGACGCGCTGGACACCTTCCTGGTCGCGGGGGACGAGGGCGACGACGGGCTGCCGTTCTCCGCCGAGGCCCGCGTCCGCTTCGCCCGCCTCGCCCGGGAGCTGCGCGACCTGCGCCGCTCGCTCGCCGACCCCCTGATGGACGTCCTGCACCGGGTCCTGGCCACCACCGGCCTGGAGGTCGAGCTGTCGGCGTCGCCGCAGGCGCTGGCCGCCCGCCGCCGCGAGACCCTCGCCAACTTCCTGGACATAGCGGCCCGGTTCGCCTCGCTGGACGGCGAGGCGTCGCTGCTCGCCTTCCTCGGCTTCCTGCGGACCGCCGCGCAGTACGAGAAGGGCCTCGACAACGCGCTGCCCGGCGGCGAGAACACCGTCAAGGTCCTCACCGCCCACAAGTCCAAGGGCCTGGAGTGGGACGTCGTCGCCGTGCCCGGACTGGTCACCGGCCAGTTCCCCAGCGGCCAGTCCCGGGACGCCTGGACCGCCCAGGCCAAGGTGCTCCCGCACGCCCTGCGCGGCGACGCGGCGACGCTCCCGGCCGTCGACAGCTTCGACGCCAAGGGGCTGAAGGCGTTCAAGGAGGAGATGAAGGAGCACCAGCACACGGAGGAACTGCGCCTCGGCTACGTCACCTTCACCCGCCCCCGCTCCCTCCTCCTCGGCTCCGGCCACTGGTGGGGCCCGTCCCAGAAGAGGACGCGCGGCCCGTCCGCCTTCCTGGACGCGTTGTACGAGCACTGCGCCGCGGGCCACGGCGAGATCGAGGCCTGGGCGGACGAGCCCGCCGAGGACGAGGAGAACCCGGCCCTCGCGGAGCGCGACGCCGACCTGGCCTGGCCGCTCCCGCTCGACGCCGACGCCCTCGCCCGCCGCCGCGCCGCCCGCGACACGGTGCTGGCCCACCTGGAGCGCCTGGCCGCCCAGGGGGACGAGCGGCCACCGGCGTACGCCCCCGAACCCGACCGCGTACCGGCGCACGACCCCTGGGACGACGAGCCACCGATCGACGAGCCACCGGCCGACGAGGAGTGGGACTGGGACGCGCTGCCGACCGAGCGCCCCGTGGGCGAGGCGGAGGCCGAACCGGACACGGCCCGCGAGCCCGCCCCGGAGCCCGTACGGGAGGCGGCACCGCAGCCCGCACGGCAGCCCGCACCGGAGCCCGCGAGCGCATCCGCACCGCACATCCCGGCCGCACGTCACCCGCAGGAGGACCCGGCCGGGCGGCTCACCCCCGAGGAGGCCCGCACCCTCGCCTCCTGGGACCGGGACCTGGACGCGTTGGCGGGGGAGCTGCGCCGCGCCCGCGCCACCGTGCGCGAGGTCCACATCCCCGCCTCGCTCTCCGCCACCCAGCTGCTGCGGCTGGCCGAGGACCCCGACGCCTTCGCCCAGGAGCTGGCCCGGCCCATGCCCCGCCCGCCCGGCGCCGCCGCCCGCCGGGGTACCCGCTTCCACGCCTGGGTCGAGTCGCGCTACGAGGAACTGCCGCTGCCCATGCTCGGCCCCGACGAGCTGCCCGGAGGCGACGAGAGCGACGCGGAGATCGCCGACGAGCGGGACCTCGCCGAGCTGAAGGAGGCGTTCGAGCGCACCGCGTACGCCCGGCGCACGCCGTATCGGGTCGAAACCCCGTTCCAGATCACCCTGGCGGGCCGGGTGATCCGGGGCCGGATCGACGCGGTGTACCGCACGGGCGACACCTACGAGATCGTCGACTGGAAGACCACCCGCCACCGTACCGCCGACCCGCTCCAGCTCGCCGTCTACCGCCTCGCCTGGGCCGAGCTGCACGATCTGCCGCTCGACGCCGTCACCGCCACCTTCCTCTACGTACGCAGCGGCGAGACCGTCCATCCGCGGGGGCTGCCCGGCCGGGCCGAGCTGGAGCGGATCCTGCTGGACGAGCCCGCCCCCGAGGGCGGATAGGCTCAAGAGCATGAGCGAGACCCCGGACAGCGCCGTCCGTACGTACACCGAACAGCACCGTGCAGCCTTCCTCGACGACCTCGCCGAGTGGCTGCGCATCCCGTCCGTATCCGCGCAGCCGGAGCACGACGGGGACGTACGGCGCAGTGCCGAGTGGCTGAGCGCCAAGCTCGTGGAGACCGGCTTCCCGGTCGCCGAGATCTGGGAGACCCCCGGCGCCCCCGCGGTCTTCGCCGAGTGGCCCAGCGAGGACCCCGGCGCCCCGACGGTCCTGGTCTACGGCCACCACGACGTGCAGCCCGCCGCCCGCGAGGACGGCTGGGCGACCGACCCGTTCGAGCCGGTGATCCGGGGCGGCCGGATGTACGGACGCGGTGCGGCCGACGACAAGGGCCAGGTGTTCTTCCACACCCTCGGGGTCCGCGCCCACCTCGCCGCGACCGGCCGCACGACGCCCGCCGTCAACCTCAAGCTGCTGATCGAGGGCGAGGAGGAGTCCGGCTCGCCGAACTTCCGCGCCCTGGCCGAGCGGCACGCCGACCGGCTCGCCGCCGACGCGGTGATCGTCTCCGACACCGGCATGTGGGACGAGGACACCCCGACCGTCTGCACCGGCATGCGCGGCCTCGCCGAGTGCGAGATCCAGCTGTACGGGCCCGCCCAGGACATCCACTCCGGATCGTTCGGCGGCGCCGTCCCCAACCCCGCCACCGAGATCGCCCGTCTGGTCGCCGCCCTGCACGACGCGGACGGCAAGGTGGCGATCCCCGGCTTCTACGACGGGGTCACCGACCTCACCGACACCGAGCGGGCCCTCTTCGCCGAGCTGCCCTTCGACGAGGCCACCTGGCTGCGCACCGCGAAGTCGGGCGCCGCGTCCGGCGAGGCCGGATACTCCACGCTGGAGCGCGTCTGGGCCCGCCCCACCGCCGAGGTCAACGGCATCGGCGGCGGCTACCAGGGCGCCGGCAGCAAGACGATCATCCCCGCCTCCGCCCTGGTGAAGATCAGCTTCCGGCTGGTCGACGGCCAGGACCCCGACCGCGTACAGGAGGCCGTGCGGGCCTGGGCCGAGTCCCGCATCCCGGCGGGCGTCCGGCACCGGATCACCTTCCAGCCCGCCACCCGCCCCTGCCTGACCCCGCTGGACCACCCCGCCCTCCAGGCCGTGGCCCGCGCGATGGGCCGGGCCTTCGGGAAGAAGATCCTCTTCACCCGCGAAGGAGGCTCGGGCCCCGCCGCCGACCTCAGGGACGTGCTCGGCGCCCCGGTCCTCTTCCTCGGCATCTCCGTACCCTCCGACGGCTGGCACGCCCCCGACGAGAAGGTCGAGCTGGACCTGCTGCTGAAGGGCGTGGAGACGACCGCGTACCTGTGGGGCGAGATGGCCACGGCACTCTGAGTCCTCTGCACACCGAGTCCTCTGCACATCTCCACGAACCTGTGCACACCCGATCCACCCAGGGGGAGTAGGAAGCACCTGTGAGCACCTTCGACAACGCCACCGCAGACCGCCCGATCGGCCTCACCGCGCCGAGCGGCATCGACCGCGCGGCACACCACCGCCTCGACGAGGCGTGGCTGGCCGTGGCGTGGAGCCACCCGACGACCCGCGTCTTCGTCGTCTCCGGCGGCCAGGTGCTGATCGACGACACCCCCGACGGGGGCACCGAGATCGTCATGACCCCGGCCTTCGAGGCCCCGGTCACCGAGACCCACCGGTACTTCCTCGGCACCGACGAGAACGGCGTCAGCTACTTCGCGCTCCAGAAGGACTCGCTGCCCGGCCGCATGGACCAGTCGGCCCGGCCCGCCGGACTCCGCGAAGCGGGCCTGCTCCTCGGCCCCCGCGACGCGGGCCTGATGGTGCACGCCGTCGCCCTGGAGAACTGGCAGCGCCTGCACCGCTTCTGTTCCCGCTGCGGCGAGCGCACCGTCATCGCGGCGGCCGGCCACATCCGCCGCTGCCAGGCCTGCGGGGCCGAGCACTACCCGCGTACCGACCCGGCGGTCATCATGCTGGTCACCGACGACCAGGACCGGGCCCTGCTGGGCCGCCAGGTGCACTGGCCGGAGGGCCGCTTCTCCACGCTCGCCGGATTCGTCGAGCCGGGGGAGTCCATCGAGCAGTCCGTGGCCCGTGAAGTCTACGAGGAGGCCGGGATCACCGTCGGCGAGGTCGAGTACATCGCCAGCCAGCCGTGGCCCTTCCCCTCCAGCCTGATGCTCGGCTTCATGGCGCGGGCGACCTCCTTCGACATCAACGTCGACGGCGAGGAGATCGAGGAGGCCCGCTGGTTCTCCCGCGAGGACCTCACCGCCGCCTTCGAGTCCGGCGAGGTCATGCCCCCGTTCGGCATCTCGATCGCGGCCCGCCTGATCGAGCTCTGGTACGGCAAGCCGCTCCCGAGGCCGGGCGCCGTGAAGCGGACCGCCTGAGGTCCGCACCCCCGGACACACGACTGCCCCCGGCGGTGCCGGGGGCAGTGGTACGCGCGACAGGCAGTCGTTCCATCGGCCGGATCAGGCGGCGAGCGCCTGCTTCACCTGGGCGAGAGACGGGTTCGTCATGACCGACTCGGTGCCCGAGGGGGCCACGATCAGCAGCGTCGGGACCGTTTGGTTTCCGCCATTCGCCTTCTCGACGAACGCGGCCGACTCCGGGTCGTGCTCGATGTTGACCTCGTTGTACGCGATGCCCTCGCGGTCCATCTGGCTCTTCAGCCGACGGCAGTAGCCGCACCAGGTGGTGCTGTACATCGTCACAGTGCCCGCCATGTCGCTGGCGCTCCTTCGTCTCGTCCGTCCGCTGCGCGGCCGGCAGCGTCACTCGCGGTCCGGCCGCTCACCGCAGCGCTCCCGCAAGGTTAAAGAACGTACGGGAGGCGGCCACCATTCCCGCGGCGCCGGTGCGGGCCCCGGTGGCCGGGGCCCGCACGGCCCGCCCGGTACGACGAATACCTCACCCCTGTGGACAACCGCCGCATCCGCCCCCTGGGACCTGGCAGCATGGCGGGGTGACAGCAGCAACGCACTCCACTCTCTTCCCCCAGGTTCCCGAGACCCCGGACGCCGTGCTCGACGGGCTCGACCCCGAGCAGCGCGAGGTGGCTCTCGCCCTGCACGGACCGGTGTGCGTGCTGGCCGGAGCCGGTACGGGCAAGACCCGCGCGATCACCCACCGCATCGCGTACGGAGTGCGGGCGGGCATCCTCCAGCCCGCCACCGTGCTCGCCGTCACCTTCACCAACCGGGCCGCCGGAGAGATGCGCGGCCGCCTCCGGCAGCTCGGCGCGACCGGCGTCCAGGCGCGGACCTTCCACTCCGCCGCCCTCCGGCAGCTCCAGTACTTCTGGCCGAAAGCAGTCGGTGGCGAGCTGCCCCGGCTGCTGGAGCGGAAGGTGCAGCTGGTCGCCGAGGCCGCCGCCCGCTGCCAGCTCCGGCTCGACCGCAACGAACTGCGGGACGTCACCAGCGAGATCGAGTGGGCCAAGGTCACCCAGACCGTGCCCGCCGACTATCCGGCCGCCGTCGCCAAGACCCAGCGGGACGCCCCGCGCGACCCGGCGGAGCTCTCCCAGATCTACTCCATGTACGAGCAGCTCAAGCGCGATCGCTCGGTGATCGACTTCGAGGACGTGCTGCTGCTCACCGTCGGCATCCTCCAGGACCGCGGCGACATCGCCGAGCATGTGCGCGGCCAGTACCAGCACTTCGTCGTCGACGAGTACCAGGACGTGAGCCCGCTCCAGCAGCGGCTGCTCGACCTCTGGGTCGGCGACCGGGAAGACCTCTGCGTCGTCGGCGACGCCAGCCAGACGATCTACTCCTTCACCGGGGCCACCCCCGACCACCTGCTGAACTTCCGCACCCGCCACCCCGGCGCGACGGTGGTCAAGCTGGTGCGCGACTACCGCTCCACCCCGCAGGTCGTCCACCTCGCCAACGGCCTGCTGAGCCACGCCCACGGCAAGGCCGCCGACCACCGCCTGGAGCTGGTCTCCCAGCGCGACAAGGGCCCCGAGCCGGTCTACGCGGAGTATTCCGACGAGCCCACCGAGGCCGAGGGCACCGCCCGGCGCATCCGCGACCTCATCGCCGCGGGCGTGCCGGCCGGCGAGATCGCCGTGCTCTACCGCGTCAACTCCCAGTCCGAGGTCTACGAGCAGGCCCTGGCGGACGCCGGAGTGCCCTACCAGCTGCGCGGCGCCGAGCGGTTCTTCGAGCGGGCCGAGGTCCGCGAGGCGGGCACCGCCCTGCGCGGCGCGGCCCGTGCCGGGCGCAACGACTCCCTGCTCGACGGCGCCGAGGACCTGGCCTCCCAGGTGCGGGCGGTGCTCTCCACCAAGGGCTGGACCACCCGGCCGCCCGCCGGATCGGGGGCCGTGCGCGACCGCTGGGAGTCGCTGGCCGCGCTGGTGCGCCTCGCGGAGGACTTCGAGACGGCGAAGCCCGGGGCGAGCCTGACCGACCTGGTCCGTGAGCTGGACGAGCGGGCGGCCGCCCAGCACGCCCCGACGGTCCAGGGGGTGACCCTGGCGTCGCTGCACTCGGCGAAGGGCCTGGAGTGGGACGCGGTGTTCCTGGTCGGCCTGACCGAGGGCATGATGCCGATCGCCTACGCCAAGACCGACGAGCAGGTCGAGGAGGAACGGCGCCTGATGTACGTCGGGATCACCCGCGCCCGCGTCCACCTCTCGCTCTCCTGGGCACTGTCCCGGTCACCGGGCGGCCGGGCGAGCCGACGGCCGACCCGCTTCCTGAACGGACTGCGGCCGGGCTCGGCGGCCTCGGGCGCGCGCGGCGGAGCGGGCGGCGGCGGAGGCATCGACCGGGGCACCGGCCGTGCCGCCGCCGAGGAGCGGACCCCGGCCGTCGCACGGAAGCCCAGGAGCCCGGTGCGCTGCCGGGTCTGCGGACGGACGCTCACCGACGCGGGCGAGATGAAGCTGATGCGCTGCGAGGAGTGCCCCTCGGACATGGACGAGGCGCTGTACGAGCGGCTGTACGACTGGCGTGCCGCCCAGGCGGCCCTGCTGGGCCAGCCGGACTTCTGCGTCTTCACCGAGAAGACCCTCATGGCGATCGCCGAGACCGTGCCGTCCACCGAGGGCGAGCTCGTCGTCATCGCCGGCGTCGGCAACCGGAAGTTGAGCCGCTTCGGCGCCGACGTTCTGGCCATCTGCGCAGGTGAGACGGTTGATGGCGAGCCCGAGGAGGGCGTCGACGAGACCTGAGAAAAACTCGTCCAGAAAATAGTTTGCGCCCGCCCCAGTCGTCACCATAGGTTCTTAACCACGGGAACAGCGACTTCTCTGAAGCCCTGATTCCGTGCTGTACTTATCCGAATACGCAGGACCGGTCCCGGCCGGTCCCCCTGAGACGCCGAGAGGAGGCGATTGAAGTGATCAGCATCATCGAAACCCAGAAAATGACCGATCTCTCGGTCGTCTCCGCCTGCTCGCTCGGCCTCACCCGCTCCTCGGCTGCCTCGCTCCGTGCCACCGGTCTGTCCGGCATTTCTGCCGCCCGTCCGCTGTCCCTGACGAGCCTCCCCGTGACGCGGGAGCGCAATGAGCGACCGATCGAGGCACCGGCGGCAGCAGTAGCGAAGGCAGCGCAGGCTCAGGCCTATGCCTTTGCGGCAGCCGGTGCCGGAGTCACGAAGCAGACGCAGCACCACCACACGATGTGGGCCTTCCGTGGGCCTGAACCCTGGAGTGATCCAGCCTGATCCAGCATCAGGCCGGCGCCTTCAGGGCCGCGGAACCCCACTCGGGATCCGCGGCCCTTTTGTTTTGTCCGAACGGACGAGACGGAACGAAGGAGCCTCGGGACAAGCAGGACCTGGTACCAGAAGCCGCCAACCGGCCAACAGGCCGGCACGACCAGACGAGGACACCACCCACCGTGCACATCGAAACGCACGCCCCGTCAGTACCGCTTTCCACCCCGATCTCGCCGCCCGGCTCCACGGAGGACTCCACCTTGACCCCGCTCACCACGCTCACCGCGCTCGACGACGCCATCGAGAACCTCGGCGTACCCGTCCCGTGTCGCTCCTACGACCCGGAGGTCTTCTTCGCCGAGTCGCCCGCCGACGTCGAGTACGCCAAGTCCCTCTGCCGTACCTGCCCGCTCGTCGAGGCCTGCCTCGCCGGGGCGAAGGACCGCCGCGAGCCGTGGGGTGTCTGGGGCGGCGAGCTCTTCGTCCAGGGTGTCGTCGTGGCCCGCAAGCGTCCGCGTGGCCGTCCGCGCAAGAACCCGGTCGCAGCGTGACCGCGACCTGTGGGGTCCCCGCCCCCACACGCGGACTGCGCCTCGGAACGATCGACCGCCCCTACACACATGACCCCCGGAATCAGGCACCAATGATCACCCCCACGAAGGAGCCCGTCGGCTCCGCAACCCCCGACGTCACCATCATCGGCGCGAACGACTCGCGTCAGAACAGGACCCGCGAAATGCAACTCATCCCAGAAGCCCTGGCTCGTGCACATATGCACGACCGCCTGCGGGAGGCCCAGGGGGACCGCCAGTCGGTCCGCCTGATCACCGCCCGCCGGATGCAGCGCCGGGCGGAGCGCGCCTCGCTGCGCGCCCGCCGCGCGCTGGCCATGGCGGTCATGCACTGACCGTGCAGCCTTCACCCCACCGCGGGGCCGTCCGGACACGGACGGCCCCGCGGTGCGTTGTGCCGTCGCTCGTTCGGTCACGGGGATATCGTCAGGAGGTGGACGAGGAGACCCATCCCCCCGAACAACCCGCCGAGGGACGCGTGGTGTGCGCCCGCTGCGGCACCGCCGCCGAAGGCGACAGCGCCCCTCCTACCTGGCTCTGTTCCGTGGAGGACGGACGCCGCCTCCACTTCTGCGAGGGCTGCGCAGCCTCCACATCCGCGCGATCGAGAGCCGCCTCGACTCACTCTGGTGGTGACCGTCTGACGGCTTGGAGACCTGAAGGCCTGGAAGACCTGACGGCCTGACAGCCCGGCCCCGCTCTACGCCTGGACGGTCTCGCCCTCCGGCTCCGGCTCGCCCTTCTCCTCGGCGTACTCCGTGCTTTCTGCGTTCTCGGCGCTCTCCGCCTCCGTGTCCAGCGCCTCCGCGTCCTCCGCGAGGAACCCCGGCAGCCACGTTTCGAGCTCCTCGCGCAGCCGGACCGTCGCGCCGAGCTGGCACAGCACCCCGATCGTGCTGAGCGTCACCCGGTGTATCAGGACGTAGGACGGGGGGAGGTTCAGCTGCCTGCCGAGCTGATGGGCGGGGGAGCGCGGATCGGCTATCCGGGCCGCCTGTTCACGGATCCAGCCCCGGCCGAAGGTGAACTCCTCCACCTGTGTGGGCTCGATGATCGGGAGCAGATAGTCGAGCACCTCGTCCGGGTCCAGGTCGATCGACTCCTTGACGAACCCCTCCTGGCGCAGCATCGCGTACACCCCCGCCGCATCGCCCTCCAGCGTCAGCCGCAAGGAGTCGCCGATGTTGCGCGGCAGCCCGCCCGGAAGCCGGTCCACCGTGCCGAAGTCCAGCACCCCCAGCCGCCACGAGCCGGCCGCGCCGCCTTCCTCCTCCGGCAGCAGCCGGAAGTTGCCCGGGTGCGGGTCGGCGTGCAGCAGCCCGGTGCGCGCCGGACCGGAGAAGAGGAAGCGGGCCAGCAACTGCCCGGCGCGGTCCCGCTGTTCCGGTGTGCCGTCCGCGATGATCTCGGACAGCGGGATCCCGTCGATCCACTCCGTCACCAGCACCTGATCGGACTGGTGCACCACCTGAGGGATCACCACATCCGGGTCGTCCGCGAACTCCGCCGCGTGCTCCCGCTGCGCCTGAGCCTCCAGCTCGTAGTCCAGCTCCTCCGACACCCGGTCGCGCAGTTCCTTGATCAGCGGCTTGACGTCCACCCCCGGGACCAGCGGGCCGAGGAGCCGGGCGAAACGGCTGAGTTGGGTGAGGTCGGAGAGCAGCGCCTCGCCCGCGCCGGGATACTGCACTTTCACCGCGACCTCACGGCCGTCGTGCCACACCGCCCGGTGCACCTGACCGATCGAGGCGGCAGCGGCCGGGGTGTCCTCGAACTCCAAAAAGTAGTCGCGCCAGTCCTCCCCGATCCGTTCGGCGAGCACCCCGTGGACCGTACGCGCGGGCAGCGGCGGCGCGGCCTCCTGGAGCTTGGTCAGCGCGGCCCGGTAGGGGCCGGCGACCTCCTCGGGCAGGGCCGACTCGAAGACGGAGAGGGCCTGGCCCAGCTTCATGGCCCCGCCCTTCAGCTCGCCCAGGGTCTTGAACAGCTGGTCCGCCGTGCGCTGCTGCACCTCTCGGGCGACCAGCTCGGCCGACTTCCCGCCGATCCGCTTGCCCAGCCCCCACGTGGCACGGCCGGCGAAGCCGAGCGGAAGCGCGGCCAGCTTGGCCGTACGCGTAACCGCCTTCCGGGGAAGATCAGACATGTGCCCCTCCAGTTCCCAGACTGCCGTGCCGCTCGGGCCTGAAGGTGTCACTCCGGCGACGGCGGTCACCTCGCCATTGTGTCTTGTGCCGGAACACCACCGGAGGCCCGTTCCCTCGTAGCGCCCCCGGCCGCCCCGCAGGAACAGTCCGCATGCGGGCCGATCGGCTCGGAACGCCAGTCCAGCAGCGGTAGAGCGGCCTCCCAGCGCGCACCGGTACTTGTCGGGAGGTCCCCGTCCAGAAACGCCAGGGCGTGCGCCGCGGCGAGACCGGCGACCGCCGTCGCGAGCCCCAGATCGCATGCGGGCACCGCTCCCCGCCGCCCGGAACGCCACTGCGCCAGCATCCGGGGCCACTGCGGATCCCGGTCCGCACGGTGCAGTTCCAGGCAGCCCGCGCAGCCGGTGCCCCCGGGCAGGACGAGAGGCCCGACCACCCCCGTGGCCTCGATCACCCCCGCATAGAGATGAGGAGTGCCCGACGCGATCCAGGGACCGGCCGTGTCCACGACCGGCGCGTACACCGCGAGGCCGTCCCGGGGAGCGACGACGATCAGCGACAGGCCGGGCGGCTGTCCGGCGCTCCCCGCCGGGCCGGCCCCTGACACCTCAGCCCCCGCCCGGTCGGCTCCCGCCAGGTCGGCCGCCTTCCCGGCCGCCTTCCCGTCCGTACTTGCGCGCCGGGGAGCGGGCCCGGGTGCGGACCGGCGGACGAGCCGGCGGGCCGCCACGTCGCGCCGTTCTCCCACGGCTGCCGGAGGCAGGCTCCCGGGCGCCACGTCCCAGGGCTCGGCCCGGCCCCCGTCGAGCACCTCCACCTGACCCACCCCCGCACCGGACAGTACCGAGGCGATGGACGCCCCGACCCGACCCGCTCCCCGCACCTGGACCCGCATCGCCCGCCGGGCGGCCATCCTGCGCAGTCCGCTTCCCGGTTCGGGACGGACGACCGACAGTGAGGCCACATCGGGACGCTGGCGGTCCATCACTTCGGCGCGTCGGCGCAGCGCGTCGGCTCCCGGACCGGCCGACCTCGGGTCGTCGAGGAGTCCGGCCTCCGCCAATCGGCCGAGCAGCACGTCCACATGATGTTCCGACAGGTCCAGCGCGCGGGCCTCCTCACGCAGCAGCGGCAGACCACGCGTGCCGTCGAGCAGCTCCAGAAAGCTGCCCGTGGCGATGTCCACCGGACCCAGCGTCACGGCGTGCGCGGGTGTCACACCGAACTGCACGGTGTTCCGTCCGCGCCAGGCGCGACGCAGTGCGGGCTTCAGCATCGGATACATGACCTCTCCCCCCGAGCGGAGTCGCGAGCACGGGTGCGCTCGCAGACCGGTGATCCGCGGAGCTCTTTCCGCAGGACCTCCGCCAGAATGCGGGCCCGCGCCGAACCGTGCGCGGAGTTGTCCACAGGCACAGACTGTTAATCGTGCAATCCGCGGATCGCTGCGGATGGCTGCGGATCACCGTGGATCACCGCGGATAGCCGCGGAACCGTCCCCGGGGACGGGACTTCTCCCGTGGACAGCGGGTAACGTCGTGGCGTGCCCGCCGACCCGTCGTCCGGCCTCGCCGGGGAGATCCCCGCGCGCAGCACCGGAAGCCATCAGCGCAGCGCGGAGGCCCGCCCGCCCCGCGCTTCGGCGACGAGCGCCGTCGAGGTCCGCAGGAGCACCCGCCGCAGGAAGTCGGTCTCCGCCTACCGGGAGGGCGACCGCACGATCGTGCTCATCCCCGCCCGGATGTCGGAGGCGGAGGAGCGGCGCTGGGTGGGGGTGATGCTCGACAAGCTCGCCGCCCAGGAGAGCAAGCGGGTCCTGGGCGACACCGACCTCGAGGAGCGAGCCGTACGGCTGTCCGGCCAGTATTTCGACGGTCGCGCCCGCCCCGTCTCGGTGCGCTGGGTGACCAACCAGAACACCCGCTGGGGCTCGTGCACCCCGGCCGAGGGCAGCATCAGACTTTCGCACCGACTGCAGGGCATGCCGGAGTACGTCGTCGACTACGTGCTCCTCCACGAGCTGGCGCATCTGCTCGTTCCCGGACACGGTCCGGGCTTCTGGCGGCTGCTGGAGGCGTACCCGCGGACCGAGCGCGCCCGTGGGTATCTGGAGGGCGTGGTGGCGGCCGAACAGCTGCCCCACCTGCCCGCCGCCCGCGAGGAGTGACCGGGCCCGGCCGCGTTCGCCGATTCTGTACCGGGTGTGTACCGGCTTGGTCCGATGTCCTTGTTTGCGGTTAGCCTGACGCGACGCATTTACCTTCGGGATGGGGGACGGTCGTTACGCATGGCCAGGGAATTCCAACGCGGCCACAAGGCCAAGATCAGTGATCTCACGCCAGGGACGGATCTGTACGTAGGCGTGCAGATCGCAGCCCCGGGGCTGACCTTCGACATCAGCTGCTTCGGTCTCGACGCCAACGAGCAGCTCTCCGACGACCGGTACTTCATCTTCTTCAATCAGCCGAAATCGCCTGAGGAGTCCATCCAGCTCCTCGGTGCGCAGTCCGGTGACACCGAGTCGTTCCGCGTCACGCTCGACCGCATTCCGGCGGCCATCCAGAAGCTCTCCTTCACCGCGACGCTCGACGGCGCCGGGCAGATGTCCCAGATCGGTCCGGGGTACATCCGGATCGTCGCGGGCGGCGAGGAAGTGGTGAGGTACGCCTTCACCGGGTCGGAGTTCACCACCGAGCGCGCGGTGATGCTCGGCGACTTCTATCTGAAGGACGTCTGGCGCTTCGCCGCCGTCGGCCAGGGCTTCGACGGCGGTCTCGACGCGCTCCTGAAGAACTTCGGCGGCGAGGTCGCCGAGGAAGAGCCGCCGCCCGCCGCACCCGCCGCCGTCCCGGGCTTCGCCCCGCCGGCCCAGGCCGCCGCGCCCCCGGCCTTCGGTGCCCCGCCCGCACCCCAGGCCCCGCAGCCCGCACCGTCCTTCG
>NZ_JAAGMH010000070.1:0-167795 GCF_010548505.1 Streptomyces sp. SID14515
GGCGCCGGGCGGGCGGGGCTGCGGTACGTGGGCGGCGGCGGGCCGGCGGCGCGGGGCCGGCCGGGCCCGTCGTCGGCCGGTCTCAGGTGCGGTCGATGTGCACGCTGGTCGACTTCACACGGGCGGTCGCCTGCATGCCGACCTCCAGGCCCAGCTCCTCCACCGCCTCCCGGGTCAGGAGCGAGACGAGCCGGTGCGGCCCGGCCTGGATCTCGACCTGGGCCGCGACATCGCCGAGTTTCACCGCGGTGACGATGCCGGGGAACGCGTTGCGGGCCGAGGTGTACGCGGCCTCGTCCTCGCCGCCCGCGCCCTGGCCGACCTCGATCGAGAAGGCGGCCAGCGCGCGGCCGTCGATCAGCCGCCGGCCGGCCTCGTCGCGATGGGTCGCGACCCGGCCGGCGTCCGCCCAGCGGCGGGCGGTGTCGGGACTGACTCCGAGAAGTCGTGCGGCCTGGCCGATTGTGTAGGACTGCATGTGCAACACGCTAGGGCAATCAGGCTGGCATTTACCATTCTCTGGACGATGATCCATCGCAGATGCGAGACGTATCGGAGGAATGTACGGGGCACGCGAACGGGCCGCGCCGGTCCTCCGGTCGCGGCCCGTGGTGGGGGTGTCGGCCCCGGGTCGGGGGCGGGTCGGTCAGGTCACCGTGCTCGTCGTCGGCATCTCGCCCTCGGTGGTGGTCACGTCGATCACGGTGAACGCGGCCCCCTGCGGGTCGCTGAGCGCCGCGAACCGGCCGAAGGGGCTGTCCATCGGCCCGAACCGCAGCACCCCGCCGCGCTCGGTCGCCTTCGCCACCGCCGCGTCGCAGTCCGGCACGGCGAAGTACACGTTCAGGTACGCGGGCAGATCGGGCGGGAAGTCGTCGCCCATCGCCATGCGGCCGAGGACCGTCTGCCCCTCGACGTCGAACATGGCGAAGTCCATCGACTCGTCGTCGAACTTCCGCGGCGTGTACGAGAAGACCTCGGGGTAGAACGCGTCGACCTGCTTCGGGTCGCGGGTGAAGACCTCGCCCCAGCAGTACCCGCCGGGCTCGCCCATCGTCGTCTCGAACCCCTCGTGGGTGTTCGCCTGCCAGATGCCGAAGACCGCTCCGCCGGGGTCGCGGGCCAGCGCCATCGTGCCGAACTCGCCGACCTGCATCGGCTCCACCAGCACCTCGCCGCCCTGTGCGCGGACCTTTTCGACGGTCGCGGCGGCGTCCGGCGAGGCGAGGTAGAGGCACCACGCCGAGGGGGCCTCTTCGGCGCCCGGCATGGGCGGGGAGACGGCGGCGGCCGCCCTGCCGTCCACGTACGCCTGCGTGTAGCCGCCGAACTCCGGCCAGCTCTCGCCGAACGTCCAGCCGAGCACGTCTCCGTAGAAGCTCTTGGCGCCCTCGATGTCGGCGAACATGGCGTCCGCCCAGCACGGGGTGCCCTCGGGTTGTACAGCCATGGCGCGCCGGTCCTTCCCTGGAGTCCCTGCCTTCGGCCCCGCCCTACGGGTCCCGCCCGCAGGGCCCACGCTAGTCAGCCGGGGGTCGGTCCGCGCGTCGGGCGACCGCTCGCCGGGGGCGCTTCCGGGTCACCCCCGGGTCCGGTGCCGGGCGGGCCGCGCCTCGGCGGCGTACTCCGCGCAGTCGGGGTTCTCGCAGGGGCCCGCGCGCCATACCGGGACGAAGATCCCGAGGGACTTGTGGCGGTGGATCTCGGAGGGGACGGGCTGCTTGCAGGTCGGGCACATGAAAGCGGCCCGCTGGTGAAGGTCACGCTTTTTGCTGTCCATTTATTCACGATAGGCGGGGCGCGAGATTTTGGAAAGTCTTGCCCTGCGCTTTCCCTCCGCTTTATCCGGCTGTGCCGTTGCCTACGTGCTCGAATCAGCTTCGGGCGCGTCCGCTCCGTCCGTGCCTTTCGGTGGACGGCGCATGCTCAGCGTCACCGACACCGCCAGAATGACGACGATCACCGCCAGGCTGATCGGCGAGGGGATCTCCGGGATCGAGGTGCTGATCATCTTGTGGCAGGCCTGCAGGACGAGCTTGACCGCGATGAAGGCGAGGATGACCGCCAGGCCGTGGCTCAGGTAGTGGAACCGGTCCAGCAGCCCCGCCAGCAGGAAGTACAGGGCCCGCAGGCCCAGGATCGCGAAGGCGTTGCTGGTGTAGACGATGAACAGGTCGTCGCTGACCGCGAGCACCGCCGGCACGCTGTCAACCGCGAAGATGAGGTCGGCCGCCTCGATCGCGGCGACCACCGCGAGCAGTGGAGTGGCGATCCGCCGCCCCTCCTTGTGGACGACGAAATGCGTACCGGAATAGTCGTCCTGGACCGGCATGATCTTCCGCAGCAGCCGCACCGCGAAGCTCTTGCCCGGATCGAAATTCTCCTCCTGGCCGCTGAGGATTTTATAGCTGCTGTAGAAAAGGATCGCGGCGAAGAGGAACAGCACGAAGGTGAAGCGGTTGACCACCGCGACACCGAGTGTCAGGAACACCGCCCGGAACACCAGCGCGCCGATGACACCGAAGAAGAGCACCCGGTGCTGGTATTCCCGGGGCACCTTGAAATAGGCGAAGATCAGCGCGAAGACGAAGAGGTTGTCGACCGACAGGCTCTTCTCCAGCAGCCAGGCGGTGGTGTACTCCGTTCCGGCGGTCGTCCCGAGGACCAGGAAGACGACCGCGCCGAAGATCAGCGCGAGGCTCACCCACAGGGCGCTCCACAGTCCGGCCTCCTTGAAGCCGATGACATGCGCCTTGCGATGCGCCAGCAGGTCGACCGTCAGCGAGACGATCACGGTCGCGGCGAACACGATCCAGAGCCACACCGGTACGTCCACGCCGCAGACCTCCCACTCGGGTTTTTACGAGTGTGACCCGCCCGCCCCGTTGCCGCCCGCCGGAGTGCGCCGGGTGGCGGCCGCGACCGAGGCCATCAGCTCCGCGTCGAGGAACGAGGGGTCGGCCAGCCGGGTGGCGGCGGCGTAGGAGTTCAGCAGCGCCTTGGTGACCCGCAGCGCGGCCTCCGGGCGGCGGACCACCGGCTTCGCCCAGGCGGCGACCGCCGCGTCCAGCTCGGCCTCGGGCACCACCCGCTGGAGCACCGACAGCTCGTACGCCTCGGCGGCCTCGAAGGCCCGGCCGGTCAGGATCAGCTCGCGGACCCGGGCCGCGCCCACCTCGTGGATCAGCCGGGGCAGCAGCCCGCCCCAGGCGGTCGGCAGCCCGAGCGCCAGCTCCGGCAGCCGGAAGGCGGCGGTCTTGGCGCCGACCCGCAGATCGCAGGCCAGGGCCAGCGCGAACCCCGCGCCGACCGCCTTGCCCTGCACCCGGGCGATGGTCACGGCCCGGCCGCCGGAGATCGCCTCGCAGACCCGGCGGGCCTTCTCCCCGGCGACCCGGATGCCCCGGCCGCTCGGGTCCTCCTCCAGCCACTGGCCGAACTCGGTGCGGTCGCCGCCGAGGCAGAAGTCCTCGCCCGCGCCGCTGAGCACCAGGACCCGCACCTCCGGGTCCGGGGCGGCGACGACGTCCAGCAGCTCGTCGAGCATCGCCTCGGTCACCGCGTTGCCGGACTCCGGCGCGTTCAGCTCCACGTACAGGACGGGGCCCTCACGCCGGGTGCGTACCGTCGCGGGGAGGCCGTCGGAGCGGTCGCCCGCCGTCAGGAAGTCGGGCAGCGAGAGCTTCACAGCGCCACGCCCAGCGAGGTGATCCGTCTGAAGACCATCCGGGGGGCGTAGACCGGCGGCGAGGCGGTGTGCAGGGTGGGGAAACGGTCCAGCATCCGCGCCAGCAGCGTCCGCGCCTCCAGCTTGGCCAGCGCCGCGCCCAGGCAGTAGTGCACCCCGCCGCCGAAGGTGAGGTGGCTGCCGCCGCGCAGGATGTCGAAGGTGTCCGGGTCCGGGTTCCGCCGCGGATCGTGGTTGGCGGCTCCGTACAGGACGTGGATCATGCTGTCCTTCTTGATCGGGACCCCGGCCAGGACGGTGTCCTCGGCGGCGATCCGGGTGTTGATGTGGATGGGCGGGTCGTAGCGCAGCGCCTCGTCGACGGCCGCGTCGATGTGCTCCGGGTGCTCCCGCAGCCACGCCCACCGAGCCGGGTCGGTCAGCAGGGCGGTCATCGAGGAGAGCAGCGTCGCGGTGGTCTCCAGCGAGGCGATGGTGACGAACATGGTGAGCCGGTAGAGGATCTCGTCCGCCCGCTCCCGGTCCGGCTCCATGGCGTCCCAGGTGTGGATCCAGCCGGTCAGCACATCGTGGCGGGGCTCCGCCCGGCGGCGGGCGACCAGCTCGGTGAAGTAGGCGCGCAGTCGCAGGGTCGCCTCGGCGGAGACGGCCAACTGCGACTTGGTGGGCAGCAGTTCCTGGGCGAACACCTGGTTGTGGGTGATCTCCAGGATGTCCGGATAGTCCTCGGGCGGTATCCCCAGCCAGGAGCCGACGGTGCTGATCGGCAGCTGCTCGCTGACGGTGGAGACGAAGTCCGCCTCACCCCAGCGGAGCTTCTCCGCCAGCTCGTCCAGCAGCCGGTCGGTGTCGCGCTCGACGTCGGGGGTGAGGCGTTCGATGGTGGAACGGTCGAAGAGATTGCCCAGCGAGCGGCGCTGGCAGGTGTGCTCGGGGGCGTTGAGCCGGGCGAGGGTGGTGGTCATCTCGCGGGTCGCGATGGCGTCCCACTGCTTGGAGTCGTCCTGCCGCTCCTGCCAGGCGAGATCCGGGGCGAGCCAGTTGCGGCCCCGGAGCACCTGGCTGCAGGTGTCGAAGCCGGTGACGAAATACCCGTTCCACGGAGCGCGGACGACGTCACCCATCGTCCGCAGCTCCGCGAGTATTCCGTACGGATCGGCCTGTCCTTCGGGTGTATTGAGCCGGCGGAGCAGCCCGATGACCGCGCGCCGACCGTCCGGGGTCCTGCTCGTACCGCCCGTGATGCTCACGCAGAGTTCCTTGACCTAGGCCCGTGGTTACCGACCTGAACCTACCCCTCCGGATATCTGCGCCAAGCATCGATCTTTGTTGCCCCCGTCACATGCAATCGTCACAAATGCCCGTTGTCATATGCGAATTGTCGGTCCGTGAGTCATACGCGGAACACGTCGAGGAACGAACTCCACCAGCCCTTCTGCTTCTTGCCGGAATCCGCTTCGTGACGGTGCGTCACAGGGGGTGCGGCGGGGGCGTTCCGGTACGGGTCGGGCAGCTGGGCCGAGGTCTGCGCCGGGGCCTGCACCCCGGTCCCCGTACGCCGCGCGGCCGTCGGCGTGAACCGTACGGGCAGCGCCACCAGGGCCCGGTGGAAGGGGCCCGGCCGCCAGGCCACACCCGAGGCGGGCACGGCCAGCGAGAGGTCCGGGACGGTGTTGAGGATCTTCTCGATCGCGGTCAGCGCGATCAGCGTCGCGGGCGACTTGGCCGGGCACACGTGCGGGCCCGCGCCCCAGGCCAGATGGGCGCCCTTGCTCAGGGTCTGGCGGGCGTCGGTGAGCCCCGGGTCGCTGTTCGCGGCGGCGAAGCTGATCAGGACCGGGGTCTCCGCCTTCAGCACCACCCCGTCCAGCTCGATGTCCCGTACCGGGTAGTGCGTGGCGTAGTTGGCGATCGGCGGGTTGTTCCACAGGACGTCGTCCAGCGCGTCCTCGACGAGCATCCCCGAACCGCGCCGCTCGGGTGCGCCCGGCTGCTCGCCGGCGAGCATCAGCAGCAGCGCGTTGCCGATCAGATTGCGCTCGGGCTCGACGCCCGCGCCCATCAGCATGACCAGCTGGTCCTTCAGCTCCTCGTCCCGCAGCCCCGCCGGGTGCTGGATCAGCCAGGAGGTGATGTCCTCGCCGGGCTGGCGGCGCTTGATCGCGACCAGCTCCATCAGGCACTCGGTCAGCTCGGCGTTGGCGCGGAGCACGTCCTCGCCGTCGAAGATGGCCGACATCGAGCGGGTCAGCCGGTCGCCGATGTCGCCGGGGCAGCCGAAGAGCTGGTTGAACAGCAGCAGCGGCAGGAGCTTGGCGTACTCGTTGAGCAGGTCGGCGGTGCCGCGCTCGATGAACTGGTCGATCAGATAGTCGGCGATCCGCTCGACGTCACGGCTGAGCCGGCTGCTGTTGAGCCGGGCCAGCGACTCGGTGACCGCCTTGCGCAGCCGCAGGTGCTCCGCGCCGTCGGTGAACAGGCAGTTGGGCCGGTAGATCATCATCGGCAGCACCGGGCTGTCCATGGGTATGGCGCCCTCGCGCAGCGCGGCCCAGCGCCGCGAGTCCCGGGCGAACAGCGCCGGGTTCTGCAGCACCCGCAGCGCCGCCTCGTGCTGCACGATCAGCGTGGCGTCCACGCCGGGGGCCAGCTCGATGGGCGCGGCGGGGCCGTGGGTGCGTGCCGCGTCGTAGAAGCGGTGCGGATCGGCGGCGAACTCCGGCCCGTACAGCGACGTCTGCTGCTGGTGCATGGGGCACCCGGCGGGGGCGCTGTACGGGGTGGCTCCCGGCGACGGGTCCATGTCGGCTTCCTCGGTGTGATCGCGGGGCCCGGTCGGCCCCGGCTTCGGTATACGTTTCGGGTGCGGTCGGCCGCGTGCGTCAGGCCGCGTGCGAGAGCAGGTGGCGGACCAGGGTGATCAGCGCCTGCGCGGAGGACTTCTGGTCCCGCGCGTCGCAGAAGACGACCGGGGTGTCCGGCAGCAGGTCGAGCGCCTCGCGCAGCTCGTTCTCGGCGTGCTGCGAGTACGGGTCGAAGCTGTTGACGGCGACCGCGTACTCCAGCCCGTACGTCTCGACCAGGTCGATGACGGGGAACGTGTCGGCGAGCCGCGCCGGGTCGACCAGGAGCAGCGCGCCCAGCGAACCGCGCGCCATGTCCTCCCACAGCTCCACGAACCGCTGCTGGCCCGGCGTGCCGAACAGGTAGAGCACCAGCTCGTCGCTGAGGGTGAGCCGCCCGAAGTCCAGGGCGACCGTGGTCGTCTTCTTGTCGGGGGCGCCGCGCAGATCGTCGACCTGGGCCGCGGCCTGGGTCATCCGCTCCTCGGTGCGCAGAGGGGTGATCTCGGACAGCGTGCCGATCAGCGTCGTCTTGCCCACGGCGAAGTGCCCGACGACGAGGATCTTCGCCGCGCGTTGCACCGCGTCCGGCACATAGATGCTCTCAGCCGAACCGGACTTGGAGTCCATGCAACACCTCTTCGAGGATCTTCCTGTCAACGAGCTGGGCCGGCGGCGGCGCCTTCCGGCGCAGCAGGTGTCCCTGCTGGTTTAAGTCCTGGAGCAGCAGGCGGGCCACCCCGACCGGCAGGCCGAGGTGGCCGGCCACCTCGGCCACGGACAGGTAGCCGCCGGAGCACAGCTCCCAGATCGCCTTGACCTCGGGGCTGGGGTTCGGCGGCGGCTGGCTCTCGGGGGCGAGGGTGACCAGCGTGACGAGGGAGAGGTCCTCCGCGTCGGGCAGCCCCCGGCCGCCGGTGATGACATAGGACCGGACGAACCCGCTGCTGACGCTGGACTCCTCGCCCGGCGCCGTCATATCTCGCTGTCCGCGTGTCGGCGGGGCGGCGTGGTCATCGCCTTCCCCAGCGCGGTGACCTGCTGCTGCATCCGGAAGGACATCGCCTCCATGTCCACGTCGGCGGCGGCGGTGGCGGCGAGGTAGGCGCCGGTGCCGGCGGCGATCAGGAAGATCCAGCCGTCCTCGTACTCCAGGAGCGTCTGCCGCCAGCGGCCCGGGTCGCGGGTGCCGATGAAGGGGGCGACGGCGCGGCTGAGGGACTGCATGGAGCTCATGGCCGCGGCGACGGTCTCCGCGTCGTCGCGGCCGATCTCGCTGGAGTTGGCGAGCAGCAGCCCGTCGGCGGAGACCAGGATCGCGTGCCGGGCGCCGGGCACCTGGAGCAGGTCGTTGAGCACCCAGGACAGATCGGGGTTCACTGGAACTCGGGTCCTTCCGTCGTCGTCGTGTCGCGTCCGGACCGGGTGCCGCGCTGGAACGCGCCCAGTCGGGAGGCGGTCTCCTCGTTGCTGCGCACGGGCTGCGGCTCGGCCGAGGGCACCGCGGAGACCGGGCTCTTGCGACGACGCTTCGGCAGCCCCCCGGCGGTGGTGGTGATCTGGGCCAGCGGCTGGGTCGCGGTGTCCGGCTGGGGCGTGGGCGGGAACAGCGGGGTGGGCGCCGGGGCGGGGGCGGCCTGCCGGTGGTCCACCCGCTGCGGGTGCGGAGCGACGGCTTCGGGCGCTTCCACGGGGGCCGCGGCGGGCGGCGCCTCGGTGGTGAGCAGTTCGTCGGGGATCAGGACCACCGCGCGTACGCCTCCATAGGGGGAAACGGAGTCCACCGAGACCCGGAAGCCGTAGCGGGCGGCGAGCATCCCGGAGACGGCGAACCCGAACTGCGGCGGGATGCCCAGGCTGGAGACGCTGATCGCGGCCTGGGGGGAGAGGAGGGCCGCCGCGCGGTCCTTCTCCTCCTGGCCCATGCCGAGCCCGGCGTCGTCGACGATGAGGCAGACGCCCGTCGGCACGGCCTGGATGTTGATCTCCACCGGGGTGCCGGGGGCGGAGTAGTTCGTGGCGTTGGCGAGCAGCTCGGCGAGGACCACGGCGACGGGCTCCACCGCCCGGCTGACCACCGAGAAGTTCACCTGGCCGTTGACCCGGACCCGGTCGAAGTGCCGGATACGGCCCTGGGCGCTGCGGGCCACGTCGAAGACGGAGGCCACGGTCTCGCGCCGGCCGAGCCAGCCGCCGCAGAGCACGGCGATGCCCTGGGCGCGCCGGCCGAACTGGCTGTTGGCGTGGTCCATGGCCATCAGGTCGGAGAGGATCCTGGGATCGTCGCCGTACTTGCGCTGCGCCTTCTCGATCACGACCTGCTGCTCGTCGGCGAGGCCCTGGAGGGTGCGGACGGCGGCCTTGAGGACGGCCTTGGTCTCCTCCTCGGCGTCCTTGCGGACCTCCGCGAGTTCGGCGGACTGACGTTGCAGCAGACCGTTGTGGACGACGTGGAGTTCGTCCCGTTGGCGCAGGAGCGCGTCGCGCTCACCGCGCAGGTCGGTGTTGTGTCTGCGCAGCTTGACGTTGGTCGCGCGAGCCCGCAGAACGGCACCCACGGCGACCAGTGCTACGACAACCAGCGCCCAGATGACGGGGCCCTGTGGAAATGTCATGAGACTCACTTCAAGTGCCATGGCGGAAACGGCTTGACACCCCGTCATGCGGCACGCAGCCAGGGCTCGTTCGCCACGACCGTGCGCCGCTTCGGGAGGTGCCCCTCCGAAGGTGGGGCCGAGGAATTCATTCCTCCCGGAATGCCCCCATACGCCATCAGCCCACTGGAAGTAAGATGATCTTATCACCGGCCGCTCGCCGAAATGTCAAGGCCGCCACGCCAGTTGCCACTCGACGCAGGATGTTCACATTGAGGAGACGTGGCGGACGGCGTCCCGGTGCCGCCGGTACGGCCGGCGGGGTCCGGAGGGCGTGGTCGGCGGGCGCGGCCGTGGCCTCCGAAGGCATGGAATTCAACGTTCCGCTTCCTGTCCGGCGCCCCTGGGTGGCCGTCGCGGTCGCCCTGGCGCAGTTCCTGCCGTACCCGGTCACGGATCTGCCGGTGCTCGCGGTGGACCGGGAGACCCTGATCATGGCGATGGACTCCTGTGTCCTGGCCGCCGGGGCGCTGGTGTGGGCGTCCTGCGCGCGGCCGGTGTCGCCGCGCCCGGACTCGACCCGCAGCCCCGGCTCACGGACCTGCCCGCCCGGAGACGCGTTCCGCCCCGCCCCGGGGGGTGTTGTTCCCCGCCCGGAGCCTCGCCGGGCGGCCGGGTGGCGCGTCGCTCAGGCGGGGCCGGTGGAGGCGCGGGTCTCCAGGGACCAGGCGTGGCGGCGGACGGTGTCGGGGGCGGCGCGGTTCGCGAGGATGTCGCAGAGCAGCTCGGCGCAGGCGCGGCCGTACGCGGCGGGGCGCAGGTCGACGGCGGTGACGGGCGGTGCGGCGTTGCGCGTGGCGGGACCGTCGACGCAGGCCGCGACGAGCAGGCCGGTGCCGGGACCGGTGCCCGTCCTGCCGCCGTCCGTCCTGTCGCCGCCCACCCCGCCGCTCCCGCCGCCCCCACCGACCTCGCGGCCGAGGGCGGCCGCCGCGCGCAGGACGCCCGGGGTGGAGCCGTCGGGGGCGCAGATCACGGCGTCGACGGCGGGGTCGGCGGTGAGCAGTGCGCGGGTGGTCTCCTCGGTCTCCGCCGGGGTCGCCGCGAACGGCACGGTGCGCAGCGCCACCTCCACCCCGTGGGCCAGGCCCCAGGACCGGGCCGTCGCGCGCAGGGCGGTCGCCCAGGCGGAGGAGCCGGACGGGGCCAGGAGCGCGGGGCGGCGGGCGCCGCGCTCGGTGACATGGTCGAGGAGGGCGGTCAGCGAGGCCGCGTTGTCGCAGACCACGGCGCCGCTGGGGCCGGTGGCCGGGCCGAGGTAGCGCTCGCCGGTCACCACCGGGACGCCCGCGTCGAGCAGCCCCGGCACCGCGCTGTCGCCCGCCTCGGGGTCGATCACCAGCAGCCCGTCGACGCGCGAGGCGATCCGCCCGCCCGATGCCCCCGAGGGCGCGAGCAGCACCATGTCGAGCCCGTCCTCCTGGGCGCGCTCCACCGCCCCGAAGGCGAGGTTCATGTAGTAGTCCAGCCGGGTCGCGGTGGCCGGCAGATGCAGCCCGACGGCCCCGGTGCTGGCGCGGCGCAGCCGCCGGGCGGCGCTGTTGGGCCGGTAGCCGAGCTCCTCCGCCACCGAGCGGACCCGGTCCCGGGTGGCCTCGGCGACCCGCCCCGATCCCTGGAGCGCGTCCGACACGGTGCTCTTGGAGACCCCGGCGGCGCGGGCTACGTCGAGCAGGGTCACGGTCCGGGAGGTCACGGGGGTGAAGTCTAGGCGGTCGCGATGTCGGCGATCGTATGGGCCGGAGGGTTGCCGGAACGTTCCGGCAGGGTTAGATTCGGTCCTGTTGCCGGAACGTTCCGGCACGCTCTCGTCATCGCCCGCTCGCCCCGTCCCCTCCGCCCCACACCCCGCCCCCCTGGAACTGGTCATGCGTCTGATCACCGCGTACAACCCGCCCGCCTCCCCGACCCGGACCCGCCCCGCCGAGCGCGCCCCCCTGCGCGTCGCGGCGGTCCAGCAGCGCTGGCACCGAGACCCCGCCGAGCACCGCGCCGCCCTGCTGGAGGGCATCCGGCTCGCCGCCGCCGAGGGGGCCCGGGTGGTCTGCCTCCAGGAGCTGACGCTCTCGCCGTACTTCGCGGTCGTCCGCCGCGCCGACCACCCCGAGCCCGCCGCCCCGGAGGAGCTGCTGACCGGCCCCACCTTCGCCTTCGCCGCCGAGGCCGCCCGCGAGCACGGGGTGTACGTACACGCCTCGCTGTACGAGAAGGCCCCGGCGCCCGGCGGCGAGGACGACGGCCTCGGCTACAACACCGCGATCCTCGTCGCCCCCGACGGCACCCTCGCCCAGCGCACCCGCAAGACCCACATCCCGGTGACCGAGGGCTATTACGAGGACGACTGGTTCCGGGCCGGTCCGGCGGGCGACGACGCCTTTCCGCTGGTCACGGTCGACGAGGCCCGTTTCGGCCTGCCCACCTGCTGGGACCAGTGGTTCCCGGAGCTGGCCCGCGCCTACTCGCTCGCCGGGGCCGACGTCCTCGTCTACCCGACCGCCATCGGCTCCGAGCCCGGCTTCCCCGGCTTCGACTCCCAGCCGCTCTGGCAGAAGGTGATCACCGGCAACGCCATCGCCAACGCCACCTTCATGATCGTGCCGAACCGCATCGGCGCCGAGAACGGCCTCACCTTCTATGGCAGCTCCTTCATCGTGGACCCGTACGGCCGCGTCCTGGCCCAGGCCCCCCGCGACGAGCCCGCCGTCCTGGTCGCCGATCTCGACCTGGACGCCCGCCGCGACTGGCTGGAGCTGTTCCCGTTCCTGACCACCCGCCGCCCCGACGCGTACGGCCCGCTCACCGAGCCCCGCTGAGGACGGGCGGAACGGGTTCAACCCGCCTTCGCGTAACGGCTCCTGGGCCGGGCCAGGCCCAGGTGACCGCGGAGCGTCGTCGCCCCGTACGCCGTCCGGAACGCGCCGCGCCGCTGGAGCTCCGGCACCAGGCCGCGGGTGATCGCGGTGAGGTCGTGCGGCAGGACGCCGGGGCGGAGCCGGAAGCCGTCGAGCCCGGCTCCACGCCAGTCCAGCAGCAGGTCGGCCAGGTCGCCGGGCGTGCCGGTGAAGATCGCGGCGTCGGAGGCGAGCCGGGCCCCGGCCAGTTCGTCCAGACGCTCCTTGCGGCGCTCGGCCTCGCCCGGCTGCTCGTCCAGCAGGACCACCAGGTCGGCGAAGCGCAGCAGCGGCCGCCCCCGTACGTCGCGGCCGGTGCGCTCCACCGCCGTGTCGACCTCCGCGAGGATCGCCGCGACCCCCGCCCGGTCGTGCGGCGTGATGTGGACGACGTCCGAGGCCAGCGCCGCGAACTCGTACGGCACCGTGGCGTGCGCCAGGCTCACCACCGGCGGCGCGCCCTGCGGTGAACGCGGCGTGATCGAGGGGCCCTTGACGGAGAAGTGCGTGCCTTCGAAGTCGATGTGGTGGACCTTGTCGCGGTCCAGGAAGCGGCCCGTGGCCGCGTCCCGTATCTCCGCGTCGTCCTCCCAGCTGTCCCACAGCCGCCGCACCGCCTCCACCGCTTCCGCGCCCTCCGAGAACAGCGCGCTCAGCCGGGCGGCGATCAGCTCCGGGTCGGCCACGTCGGCGTCGGTCAGCTGCGGGGTCGTACGGCGGCCGAAGTGCCGGGCGTCGGCGGCGCGTGAGGAGATCTGCGGCCGCCACCCCGCACGGCCCCTGCTCGCATGGTCGAGCGTGCCGATGCCGATGCCGACGTGGAACGGCTCGGTGTGCGTGACGTTCGTGGTGGGGACCAGCCCGATGTGGGTGGTGAGGGGTGCGAGGTGGGCCGCGAGCAGCACCGCGTCCATGCTGCCCCGCACCTGGTCGGTGCGGTCGTCGGGCCGGTGGAAGGCGGCGGACTGGAGGCCGAGGGCGTCCTCGAAGGTGACGTAGTCGAGCAGGCCGCGCTCGGCCTCGGCGACCAGGTCGGCCCAGTACGCGGCCGAGAGCAGCTCTCCGGGCCGGGCTCCGGCGGCCCGCCATGCCGCGGGGTGCCAGCCCGCGCCGTCGAGCGCGACGGCGAGATGCAGCGGGGCACCGGTCATACGGGCTTCTCCTTCGCTTCGTTCTCTTCGGTGTCTTCGTACGGCGACGTCTCTTCGTTCGTGGACAGGCCGAGGTGGTCCCGCAGGGTCGTCCCGGTGTAGTCCTCGCGGAACACGCCCTTCTCCTGGAGCAGCGGCACCACCCGGTCCACCACGTCGTCCAGGCCGCCGGGCGTCAGATGCGGTACGAGGACGAAGCCGTCGGCGCCCTCCGTCTGCACGAAGTGGTCGATGGCGTCCGCGACCGTGCGCGGACTGCCGACGAACGTCGGCCGGCCACCGACCTCGATGACCAACTCCCTTATGGACAGACCGCGTTCCTCGGCGACCTTGCGCCACTCCCGGGCCGTCTCGGCCCGCCCCTTGCGGAACACCGAGTGCCCCTTCAGGAAGTGCGCGTCGTCCTCCGGCTCGATGTCGGGCAGCGGCCCGTCCGGGTCGTAGCCGGACAGGTCGCGGCCCCAGACGGCCTCCAGATGGGCGATGGCGGTCTGCGGGCTCACCAGCTCGCGGCCGATCTCCTCCGCGTACGCCACCGCCTCCTCGTCGGTGTCGGCGACGACCGCGTTGGCGGTGGGCAGGATCTTCAGGTCGTCCGGCGCCCGTCCGTACCGGGCCAGCCGCCGCTTCACGTCCCGGTAGAAGTCCTGGGCCGCGTCGAGCCGGTTGTGCTTGCTGAAGATGACGTCGGCGTCGGACGCGGCGAACTCGCGGCCCGCGTCCGACTCGCCGGACTGGATGACGACCGGGTGCCCCTGCGGCCCCGGCGGGGTGGTGAACCGGCCCGCGATGTCGAAGTGCCGCCCGTGGTGGGCGAATCGGCCCGCTCCGGCCCGGACGAACTCGCCCGCCGCCGCGTCGGCGCGCAGGTCGCCGTCCGACCAGCTGTCCCACAACGTACGGGCCACGGACAGGAATTCGGCGGCCCGGGTGTACCGGTCGGCCTCCGGCAGGAAGCCGCCCCGGCGGAAGTTCTCGCCGGTGAACGCGTCGTAGCTGGTGACCACGTTCCAGGCGGCCCGCCCGCCGCTGAGATGGTCGAGGGTCGCGAACCGGCGCGCCACCTCGTACGGCTCGTTGAAGGTCGCGTTGACCGTGGCGGCGAGCCCGAGGCGGGTGGTGACGGCGGCCAGCGCGCCGAGCACGGTGAGGTTCTCCGGGCGGCCCGCGATGTCCAGGTCGTAGATACGGCCCCGGTGTTCGCGCAGTCGCAGCCCCTCGGCGAGGAAGAAGAAGTCGAACTTTCCGCGTTCGACGGTCTGCGCGAGCCGGATGAACGAGTCGATCGCTATCTGGCTCTCGGACCGGGGGTCCGACCAGACGGTCACGTTGTGGATGCCGGGCAGCTGCGCGGCGAGGTGGACCTGTCTGGCGCGGGGGGTCCGTCTTGTGCTCATGCCGGGCCGCCCTCGCTCTCCGCGGCCGACGCGGTGACATTCCGCCGGGCCGGGAAGCCCGCGTCGCGGGCGTACAGGACCACCGCGATCACCGGCAGCAGGAGCAGCAGGACGGTCCAGGGGAAGGACGCGCTGCCGGCGGAGTCGAGCAGGATTCCGCCGACGATGCCGCCGCCCGCCATGGCGGCGTTCCAGAGCGTCACCAGCATCGCCTGCGCCGCGTCGGCGGACGCGCCGCCCGCGTCGCCCACGGCGGTCTGGAGCAGGGTGGGCACGCCGCCCCAGCCCAGGCCCCACAGCGCGGCGGCGGCGTAGACGAGCGCGGTGGTGTCGGAGAGCCCGGCCAGCAGCGCGGCGGCGACGGCGACCAGCAGGGCACCCGCGACGGTGAGGCCGCGCAGCCGGTCGTGGATCAGGACGCCGGTGATCCAGATGCTCGCCAGCGAGGCGGCGCCGAAGACGAGGAGGACCAGCCCGGTGGAGCCGCCGAGGCCGAGGTCTTCCAGGTACGTGGCGATGTACGCGTACAGGATGGTGTGGGCCAGGACGAAGAACAGCGTGACGAACAGGACCGGGCTCACCCCCGGGATGCGCAGGGTCCGCAGCATCCTCGGCCGCTCGCCGCGCTCCTGCCCGGGGAAGTCCGGCACGGCCGCGTGGATCCACGCCAGGAGCAGCACGGTGAGCCCGGTCATGGAGAGGAACGCCACCCGCCAGCCGAGCGCGTCGCCGAGGAAGGTCCCGGCGGGCACGCCGAGCGACAGCGCCACCGGGATACCGGCCATGGCGATGGCGATGGCCTTGCCCTGGAGGTGCGCCGGAGCCATCCGGCGCGCGTATCCGGCGAGCAGCGCCCAGGCCAGCCCGGCCGCGACCCCGGCGACGAACCGGGCCGCCATGGTCAGTCCGTAACTGGACGACACGGCGGTCACGGTGTTGGCGAGGGCGAAGCCGGCCATGGCGGCGAGCAGCAGTCGCTTGCGCCGCCATCCGGCGGTGGCCGCCGTCAGCGGGATCGCGGTGAGGGCGGTGCCGATCGCGTAGACCGTGACCGTCTGCCCGGTCGCGGACTCGCTCACCCGGAGATCGTCGCTCATGGCCGGGAGCAGGCCTGCGGGGAGGGTCTCGGTGAGGCTGGTGATGAAGACGGCGGTGGCGAGGGCGAGCAGCGCGAGCAGCGGGAGCTTCTGCTGCGCCTGCCCCCTGCTCCGGGGCTCGGGCGCCGCGGCGGCGGCGGTGGTGTCGGTGTCGGTGGTGTCGGGTGCGGTGCTCATGGGGTCGGCTCCTGGTCTCCCGGTACGTGGTCGGCCGCTGCGGGCGAGCACGACCGTGCGCCGGAGGGCTTCGGGAAACCTTCGGGAGTTCTTCGGGAACGCCCGCGACCAGCCCTTTCCTCGCATGTACGGTGGCCCGTATGCGGTTCGGGGTGCTCGGCCCACTGGTGGTGGGGGACGTCGAGGGACGTGACATCACCGTCCCCGAGCGCAAGGTCCGGGCCCTGCTGGCGGACCTCCTCGTCCACGGCGGCGGCCCGGTCTCCGCCGACCGGCTCATCCACGACCTCTGGGGCGACGCACCGCCCGGTCGGCCCTCGGGCGCGCTCCAGGCCAAGGTCTCCCAGCTGCGCCGGGTGCTCGGCCGCGACCGCGTGGTGCGGCAGCCTCCGGGCTACCGGCTGCGGCTGGAGCGCGGTACGGACGAGGTGGACGCCGACCGCTTCCGGGCCCTGGTGACCGAGGCCCGCCCCGTACGGGATCCGCGCGCGCGGGCCGCGCTGCTCACCGAGGCCCTCGGGCTGTGGCGGGGCCCCGCCTACGCGGACTTCGCGGACGCCCCGTTCGCCCGCGAGGCCGCCCAACGCCTCGCGGAACAGCGGCTGTCCGTGCTGGAGGAGCAGGCGGAGGCCCGCTGGGAGGCGGGTGACCATGTGCTGCTCGCCGGGGAACTGGCCGATCTCGTGGCCCGGCACCCGCTGCGGGAGCGGCTGCGCGCGGTGCAGATGCGGGCGCTGTACTCGGCGGGCCGCCAGAGCGAGGCCCTCGCGTCGTACGACGACCTCCGGGGCCGCCTCGCCGAGGAGCTGGGCGTCGACCCCGGGCCCGAACTCGGCGCGCTGCGGCTGGCGGTGCTGCGGCAGGACCCGGTGTTGATGCGGGGGGTTTCCGTGGCTCCTCGGGTTTCGCATGCTGCTCGGATTTCACACCCTCCTCAGGGGAACCTTCCGCTGCCGCTGACCCCGCTCGTCGGTCGCCGTCCGGCGCTCGCCGGGATCTCTCAACTCATCGCCAGTGAGCGGCTGGTGACCCTCACCGGGCCCGGCGGGGTCGGCAAGACCCGGCTGGCGGTCGCCGCGGCGACCGCCGAGAGGGACCGTGCCGCGACGGACGGTCCGGAGGGCGACGGACCGGGGGACAGCGGCCCGGAGGACGGCATCTGGTTCGTCGAGTTCGCGGGTGTCCGTACGGGCACGGCCGCCGACCTCGCCGAGATCGTCGCCGCCACCCTCGGCATCCGGGACGACGCCCCCAGCGCCGCACCGGGCGCGGGCTCCGGGGCCCGTTCCCTGCCGCACCGGCTGGCCGCCGCCCTGCGCGACCGCCGGACCCTATTGGTCCTGGACAACTGCGAGCACGTCGTGGACGCCGCCGCCGGGCTCGCCGAACTGCTCCTGCGCACCGCCCCCGGGCTGCGCGTCCTCGCCACCGGCCAGGAGCCCCTCGGCCTGGCGGGCGAGGCGGTGTTCCTGGTCGAGCCGCTGCCGCCCGCCGAGGCCGCCCGGCTGTTCGTGGAGCGGGCCGGTGCCTCGGCCCCCGGCTTCCCCCGCGATCCGGACGGGCCCGAGCGGGAGGCCGTGGCCGAGATCTGCCGCCGACTCGACGGCATCCCGCTGGCGCTGGAGCTCGCCGCCACCCGCGTAAGGGCGCTGGGCGTACGGGAGTTGGCGGCGCGGCTGGGCGACCGCTTCCGGGTCCTGACCACCGGACAGCGAGGCGCCCCGGCCCGCCAGCAGACCCTGCGGGCGGTCATCGACTGGAGCTGGGAGCTGCTCGGCGAACCCGAACGCATCGTCCTGCGCCGCCTCGCCGTCCACCGCGACGGCTGCGATCTCGCCGCGGCCGAGGCGGTCTGCGCGGGGGACGGGGTCGCCCGGGACGATGTGCTCGACCTCGTCGGGCGGCTCGTCGACCGGTCGCTCGTGGTCGTGGCGAACGGTCCGGACGGGCCGCGCTACCGGCTCCTGGAGTCCGTCGCCGCGTACGCGACGGAGCAACTGCACGCGACGGAGGGCCTCGCGGCCGTACGCCACCGCCACCTTCGCCACTACCTCGCGTTCGCCGTGCGCGCCGAACCCCGGCTGCGCGGCGCGGAGCAACGCCCTTGGCTGGACCGGCTGGACGCCGAGGCCGGGAATCTGCGGGCGGCCCTCGACGAGGCGGTACGCCGTGCGCCGACCGACCCGGGCGCGGCGGGCGAGACCGTGCGGCCGGCCACCGCCCTGGCCTGGTGGTGGCTGCTGCGCGGCCGCCTCACCGAGGCCCGCCGCAGCCTGCACGCGGTCCTGGCGGCCGTACCCGGCGGAGCTGCCGACGTGGCCGAACTCGCGCTGCTGCACCGAGCGTTCACCCTGCTGACCGGCGACACCGGCGATACCGGCGATACCGGCGATACCGGCGATACCGACGGCTTCGCCGGGGCCGCTGCGTCCGGGACCGAGACCGGGGCCGGGACCAGGGCCGAGGTCGGGACCGGGACCAGGGCCGGGACCAGGGCCGGGACCAGGGCCGAGACCACGGCCGAGGCCGGGATCGCGGCTGCCGCCGAGGCCGTGCCCGACCCCGTGCGGCGGGCCCGCGCGCTGTGGCTGTGCGCGTACGGCCTGTTCAGCGCGGGCGACACCGCCGGGGGCGAGGCGCTGAACGCCCGCGCGCTCGCCCTCTTCACCGCGGCGGACGACTCCTGGGGCACCGCGGCCGCGCTCGGCCTGCGGTCGACGCTCGCACTGGTCGGCGGCGACCTCGCCGGACTCGGCCGCGACGGACGCCGCAGCGCCGCGCTCTTCCGCGAACTGGGCGACCGCTGGGGCGAGTTGCAGACGGTGTCGCCGCTCGCCGCGCTCGCCGAGATCAAAGGCGCGTACGAGGAGGCCGAACAACGGCAGCACGAGGGCCTGCGCATGGCGCGGGAGCTGGGTCTTGAGGCGGAGGTGTCGGCCCGGCTCTCCGGGCTCGGCCGGCTGGCGCTGCTTGCCCGCGACTGGGACCGGGCCCGCGATCTGCACGAGCGGGCGCGGCGCATCGCCGCCGAGCAGGGCTACACCTACGGCGAGATCCACTCCGGGATGGGCCTCGCCCTCGGCGCCCGCCGCTCCGGCGACCTCGACGCCGCCGAGGCGCACCTCCTGCGGATCCGCGACGGGTTCGCCGCCGTGTCGTCCCGGGCGGGCGACCACCTGGTCTGTGCGGAGCTCGGCTTCATCGCCGAACTCCGGGGCGAGGCGGGCGTGGCCGCCGCCCACCATCTGCGCGGCCTGGACATCGCCCGGGTCCTCGCCGAGCCGCGTGCCCTGGCCCTGTCGCTGGAGGGCCTGGCCGGGGCGGCGGCCCTTGCGGGGCGTGTGCCGGACGCGGTCCGCGCCGCCCGTCTCCTCGGCGCCGCCGCCGCTGCCCGCTGCCGTGCCGGAGCCCCGCTGCCGCCCGCCGAGCGCGCCGACGTCGACCGCGTCACGGCGGCGGCGCGGGCCGTCGTGGGCGAACCGGCGTTCACCGAGGAGTTCGACCGGGGCGGCCGGGAGAGCGTCGAGCACCCCGGAGCCGCGCACTGGGCCGATACGTACCTGAAACAGAGCCGCGCGGTGCTCGAAGCACACCCCTGACCGGCCGGAAGCGGCGTTCCCGGAGGCTGTCGTACGTACCCGATCCGCGGCGTACGCGACTGTCAGGAGACCTGTGCCGTGCTGAGCCCACCGGAAGCCGCAGCGCCTGCCACGGACATGACGCCCGCCCCCGGGCCCGACCCCGCTCCCGCCGGACGCACCGCCCGCCACCACGGCACCGCACGCCACCGCGCCGCCCGGTGGCTCGCCGCCGGGGCGGTCGCCTGGGCGGCGGCGATGGCACTGCACGCATCGATCCCGAACGCGGGCGTCAACGCGGGCAGCCTGTTCCAGACGCTGCTGCCCTGGACGGGCCTGGGCGTGCCGTTCCTGCTCGTTCTCGCCGCCGTACTCCGGTCCCGGCTCGCCGCCGTCGCGGTCCTCGCGCCCGCCGTCGTGTGGGTCACGCTCTTCGGCGGTGCCCTGACCGACAAGCGTTCCGGCGGTGGCGATCTGACCGTGGTCAGCCACAACGTGGACGAGGGGAACACCGATCCGGCCGGCACCGCGCGCGTGCTCGCCGGGGCGGGCGCGGACGTGCTGGCGCTCGAAGAGCTGTCCGACGCGTCGGCGCCCGTCTACTCCCGCGAGCTGGCCGCCGCCTACCCGCACCACGCGGTGCTCGGCGGGGTCGGCATCTGGAGCAGGCACCCGCTGGCGGATGTGAAGGCGGTGCCGATCATGCCGTGGACCCGCGCGATGCGCGCCACGGTGCGGGCCCCGGACGGACCGCCCGTCGCCGTGTACGCGGTCCATCTGGCGTCGGTACGGGTCTCGGCGGCCGGCTTCACGACGGGCCGCCGCAACGAGGCGGCCCGGGAGCTGGCGGCCGCGCTCCGGGCGGAGCCCGCGCGCCGGGTCGTGGTGCTGGGCGACTTCAACGGGACGTACCGGGACGGCGCGCTGGCCCCGGTGACCTCGCAGCTGCGGTCCGCGCAGGGAGAGGCGGGCGCCGGCCTCGGGTTCACCTGGCCCGCCACGTTCCCGATGGCCCGCATCGACGACGTACTGGTACGGGGGCTGACCCCGCGCGCGGCCTGGACCCTCCCCGCCACCGGCAGCGACCACCTCCCCGTCGCGGCCACGCTGACCCACTGACCCACTGACCCACTGACCCACTGACCCGGTGAGCCGATGACCTGGTGAGCCGATGACCCGGTGAGCCGATCACCGGGCCACCCGCCCTCCCCCGACTACGATGCGATCGACCGACCGATGACCTCGAACGCCCAGGTAGGCAGCGTGTCCGAAGCCCGGGGCCCGGCCCCCATCAGCGTGCTCGTGGTCGAGGACGACGCCACCATCCGCCGCGCCGTCCAGCTGGCCCTGGAACGCTACGGCTACCGGGTCGCGGTCGCCGCCGACGGGCTCAGCGGTCTGGAGGCCTTCCGTGCGGGCGGGCACGACCTGCTGATCCTCGACGTGATGCTGCCCGAGCTCGACGGCATCGGCCTCTGCCACCGGATCCGCGAGGAGAGCCCCGTACCGGTCCTGATGATGTCCGCGCGCGGCGACGCCCTCGACGTGGTCGCGGGCCTGGAGGCGGGGGCCGACGACTATGTCGTCAAGCCCGTCGACACCGCCGTACTGGTCGCCCGGATCCGCGCCCTGCTGCGCCGCGCCACCTTCCGCCCGGACGCGGACCGGCCGGACCGGCCCGCACGCGGCAAGTCCGACCGGGCCCCCGATCACGTCCTGACCTTCGGCGACCTGACCGTCGACACCCTCGGCATGGAGGTGCGCCGGGCCGGTGAGACCTTGTCGCTGACGCCGACCGAGCTGCGCCTGCTGCTGGAGTTCGCCGCCGCGCCCGGCTCCGTGCTCGACCGCAGGCGGCTGCTGCGCGACGTGTGGGACTACGGCTGGGAGGGCGACACCCGGGTCGTGGACCTGTGCGTGCTGCGGCTGCGCAAGAAGATCGGCAGCGGGCGGATCGAGACCGTCCGCGGCTTCGGCTACAAGCTCGTCCGCGGCTGAGCGGCCGACGACCGCCGTGGACTTCCTCAACCCCCGTGCCCTGCGCTGGAAGATCGCCGCACTCGCCGCCGCAGCGTGCTGCGCGGTCGCCGCCGTGGTCGGCTTCCTGGTGCACGACGCGACCCGCGAGCGCGGCCTGCGCGTCGGCAACGACCGGGCGCTGACCCGGCTGACCGCCGCCGAGCGGGAGTTCGACCGTACGGGGAAGGCGCCGGCCGACATCGACGTACGGACCAGGGCCGAGCTGCCGGAGCCGCTGGCGCGCGATCTCGCCGACGTCACCGGCGACGAGCTGCCGGGCACCGGCCGCGGATACGCCACCTGGTACGACGCCGATCCGCCGAACTGGTACTGGATGTGGGGCGCGGTGGCGGTCGGCGACGACCAGGTCCTCGTCGTCCGGGACGACATGAGCACCGAGGTCCGCAGCCTCCAGCTCCTGGACCGCAGCATCGTGAAGTCCGTCCTCGCCGCCCTCCTGTTCGTCGTGCCGCTCGCCGCCCTCGCCACGGAACCGATCAACCGGCGGCTGCGCCACGGGGCCCGTACCGCCCGCCGGATCGCCGACGGCGACCTCGACGCGCGCATCGGCCCCGCCGGGCGGGCCCGCGACGAGATCACCGAGATGTCGGCGGCCGTCGACGACATGGCGGACGCCCTCCAGCGCAAGCTGGAGAACGAGCGGCGCTTCACCGCCGACGTCGCGCACGAACTGCGCACCCCGCTGATGGGCCTGGTCACCGCCGCCGGGCTGCTGCCCGAGACCGACGAGGCGGCCGGTCTCGTACGGGACCGGCTGCGGGCCCTGAACGCCCTGGTCGAGGACCTGCTGGAGATCTCCCGGCTGGACGCGGGCGCCGAGCGGGCCCGCCTCGATGCGGTGCCGCTGGGCGAACTGGTCGCCGACGTGGTGCGGCGTACGGGCACGGACACCCACGTCACCGTGGCGGACGCCGAGGTGGTGGAGACCGATCCGCGCCGGGTGGAGCGGATCGTGGTCAACCTCGTCACCAACGCCCACCGGCACGGCGCGGACCCCGTCGAGGTGACCGTCACCGGCGCGCGGATCGCCGTACGCGACCACGGTCCAGGCTTCCCGCCCGACCTGCTGGAGCGGGGCCCGCAGCGCTTCCGCACCGGCGCGAGCGAACGCGGCCGGGGGCACGGTCTCGGCCTGACGGTCGCCCAGGGCCAGGCGGAGGTGCTCGGCGCCCGGCTGGCCTTCGCCGACGCCCCGGGCGGAGGAGCGCTCGCGACCCTCGACCTGGCTCCGCACGCACCCTCCGCCTGATACGGAACCGAAACGCACTCTCGCGGGTGCGGAAACGGTGCTGTACGGGTCCGGAAGAACGACTCCTCGAAGGTGACTCCGGTACGGGAAACCGCGCTGTCACCTGGAGGAGCCCATGCCCGCAGCCCCCACTGCCACCCCTTCCGCCGGGAGCGGTGTGCGTTTCCGGCGCTCGGTCCTCGTACCGCTGACCGCCGCCGTGGTCCTCGCGGCCGGCACGGGAGGGTGGTACGCGTTCGGCGGCGGCGGGCCGGCGACCGGGCCCGGCGGCGAGGGGCCGGGGGAGGGGGTGGCGCCGCTCGCCCGGTCGATGCATCTGCCCTGGCCGCGCGAGGGCCAGGCGAGCGTGGCGGTCGAGGGGATCGGCAGCCTCGGCACCCGGGGCGAGCAGAAGCCGGTGCCGATCGCCAGTGTCACCAAGGTCATGACGGCCTACGTGATCCTCAAGGACCGTCCGATGCGCGCCGACGCCCCCGGCGCGACCGTGGTCGCCGATCAGCGGGCGGCCGACGAGTCGTACTCCTCCGTCGAGACGACCGCCCCGGTGCTCGCCGGGAGGAAGTACACCCAACGTCGGCTGCTGGAACTGATGATGGTGCCGTCCGGCAACAACGTGGCCCGGCTGCTGGCCGTTGGGACGCGGGCGACGAGAAGGCGTTCGTCGCGAAGATGAACCGCACCGCCGCCGGACTCGGCATGAGCGCCACCACGTACACCGGGGTGAGCGGCATGGAGACGAGCACGAGGAGCACGGCGGCGGACCAACTGAGGCTGGCCCGCGCCGCCATGAAGGACCCGGCCTTCCGGCAGATCGTGGCGACCGGCTCCGTCACGGCCCCGGGCGCCGGGGTGACCTTCCGCAACACCAACAAGCTGCTCGGGCACGACGGGGTCATCGGCCTGAAGACCGGCTCCTCCACCCCGGCGGGCGGCAACCTCGTCTGGGCGACCAGGCAGAAGGTCGCCGGGGCCGATCGCCTGGTCATCGGCGTCGTGCTGCACCAGCGCGCCGGTACATCGCCCGCCGAGGGCAGCGCCGCCGCGCACGAGGCCAGCCGCGCCCTGATCACCGCGATCCGCGCGGACCTCCCGGCGGCGGCGAACAGGGCACAGCGGCAGCGGGCTTGAGGGTCAGTGCAGGGTCTTCAGCATCTCCGCGGAGAACGGGGTGATGTCCGCCGTGCGCCCGTTCAGGGTCTTCGCCGCCCACTCGGGGTCGGAGATCAGCGCGCGGCCGACGGCGACCATGTCGAACTCGTCGCGCTCCATCCGGTCGAGCAGCTGCTCGATGCCGGTGACCCGGGAGTCGTTGCCCTGGAAGGCGCTGAAGAAGTCGCCGTCCAGGCCGACCGAGCCGACGGTGAGGGTCGGCCGGCCGCTGATCTTCTTCACCCAGCCGGCCAGGTTGAGGTCGGAGCCCTCGAACTCCGGCAGCCAGTAGCGGCGGGTGGACGCGTGGAAGACGTCGACGCCGGCCTCGGCCAACGGCGTGAGCAGGGCGTCCAGTTCCTCCGGCGTCCGGGCGAGCTTCGCCTCGTAGTTGTCCGACTTCCACTGGGACATCCGGAAGAAGAGGGGGAAGGCGTCGGAGACGGCGGCGCGGCAGGCCGCCACGATCTCGGCGGCGAACCGGGTCCGGGCGACCAGGTCGCCACCGTAGGCGTCGGTACGCCGGTTGCTGCCGGACCACAGGAACTGGTCGATCAAGTAGCCGTGGGCGCCGTGCAGTTCGGCGCCGTCGAAGCCGAGGCGCTCGGCGGCGGCAGCCGCGTCGGCGAAGGCGGCGATGACGTCGTCGAGGTCCTTCTGCGTCATGGCACGGCCCTTGGGCTCACCGCTCAGCGACAGCCCCGAGGGCCCGACCGGCTCGGCGTCCGGGACGGGCCCGGCGCCCTCGGTACGGGTGACGCCCACATGCCAGAGCTGCGGAATGATCGCGCCGCCCGCCCGGTGCACGGAGTCCGCGACATGTCCCCAGCCCGCGAGCGCCGCCTCGCCGTGGAAGCGCGGGACCCGGTCGCTGGTCCCGGCGGACTCGTGGTCGACGTAGGTGCCCTCGGTGATGATCAGCCCGACGTCACCGGCGGCCCGCCGCGTGTAGTAGTCCGCCACGTCCTGCCCCGGAACGCCGTCCGGGGAGAACTGCCGGGTCATGGGCGCCATCGCGATCCGGTTCCGGGAGGTGAGGCCGCGGACCGTGAACGGGCGGGAGAGGGTGGCCGCCGCGCGGGCCGCGGCGCTCGCCTCCGCCTCGTCCTGCCCACCTGCCGGGGCCGCAGGGGCTGCCGGGTCCGTCACGTCTGTCACGTCTGTCACGTCGGATTCCTGTCCGTTGTGGGGGTGGTCCACCCGGCCCCAACGCGCTCGCGCGGCGTCGCCATCCCGGCAACGGCCGCGATCCGGGTAAAGAGTGGGCAAAGAACGGAGTCCGCCTCCGGTGCCTCCGGAGCCCGCGCTCCGCCCCACGCCTGCTCAGGCCGCTCCACCTGCTCAGGCCGCTCCCCCTGCTCAGGCTGCTCCGCCTACTCAGGCTTCTCGGGCTTCTCGGGCTTCTCCGGCAGCTTCAGGTCCGTGCAGGCCCCGCGCCGTACCTGATCCGCCGCGAACGCGGACACGTACGTGCGCAGCAGCACGCGCTGCTCGTACCGTTCGGCCTCGGTCGGCGGCACGTACGCCGTGCCCGGCTTCCGGTGCCGGTCGGGATAGTCCTGACCCCAGCGCGCGGCGAAGCCGACGTCGTCCCCGTCGCACCTGGCGACGGCCCACGCCCGGTGCTCGGTGAGGTCGGGCCTCCGGGCGGCGCCCCGGCCCATCGGCAGAGGGTCGGGGTCCGAGCCCATCTCGTGGACCAGCGGGCCCCAGTCGCCGAGCCAGGAGGTCAGCTCGACGATCGACGTCCCCTTTCGCGCGTCCGGGTACGCCTCCGTGGCGCGCAGGGTGCACCGGCCGACGATCCCGCCGTCGGCGACGGCGATGCGCACGTCGCCGTCGCGCCCCGCCTCCGGGACGCGGGTGGTGGCGAGGGCGTCGCAGGCGGTGCCCTTCGCCCGGGCGCGGGGCACGTACGTCCCCTCGTCCGGCACCGCGCCGTCCGCCGGGGCGGGCAACGGCTCGCCGCCGCAGCCGAGCTTCTCGGTCACCGCGTTCGTCATGTGGACGGCGAGCCGCAGCATGGCCGCCTTCTCCGCAGGGCTGTGGGCGGAGTACGTCCTGGTGCTCACGAGCAGCCGGCGACGCTCCGGGGCCGCCTTCTCCTTCTCGCCCGCTTCCGCCCTCGCTTCCTTCTTCTCCGCCGCCGACAGGACGCCACGCGGGCATTCCGGCATCAGATGGACGATGCCGGGGTCCTCCTCGAAGCCGGGCAGGCCGCCCGGCAGCACGGCGTCCGGCGGGCGGGACGTTCCCACGAACCCGAGCACCCTGTCACGGTCGTGACCCGCCGGGTAGGTGTCGACCGCGACCACGGGGCCGCCGTTCTCGTTCCTCAGCACACAGCTGTACGTGCCGTCCTCGGCGTCGAAGGACTCCTCCGCCTCCCCGAGCCGCAGGTCCGTCCGCACGATCTCCAGGTCCCCGGCGGGCAGTTGGCCCCCGCACGCCTCGCGCGCCAGCCACCAGTCCTTCACCGGCTCCCGCACCGAGTAGCCGACGATCAGCAGGACGACCACCGCCCAGAGCCCGGCCACCAGCCACGTGCGGTGCCGGGAGGACCAGTCCTTCACCTGGTCCTCCAGCCGGGTCCCCGTCCGATTCGCCGGCCTCGGCTCCACTCTCGACTCCCCCGCTCGCCCGTACGCCACGTCCGTACCAGTGTGAGCAACGGCCTTGATGCCCCGCCCTCCGGGGTCACCGCCCTCCAAGCCGCTCGGAGCTGCCGGAGCCTTACGGCGAGACCGAGTGGTGACCTGATCGGCGGCCGGAGGCCGATGACTTCGCCGTCCGGCGCCGGTCATACCCGCGACATCATGCGCACCACAACAGACGGGACACCCCATGACCGACGCCGTGAAGGGCCCTGCGAGCTACTTCCCCTCGATCGAGAAGAAGTACGGCCGCCCGGTCTCCGAGTGGAAGGACCTCATCCGCTCCTCCCCGCTGACCAGGCACGGGGAACTGGTCGCCTGGCTCAAGTCGGAACACGGCCTGGGCCACGGCCACGCCAACGCCCTGGTCGCGCACACCCGCGCCGAGGACGGCGACCGCTGACCGGCTCTCCGTTTGTCGCCGACCGCCTGCAGCTGTGTCCGCGAACGGTAACCGAGGCATCCCGCCGGGACCTTCGCATGTCTAGGTGGGTGCACGGCATCGGTGGAGACGGCAAAAGGGGCGGGCGGACATGGCGAAGCACAAGGGAAGGGCCTGGCACAGCCGGCTCCTCGCGGCGGCGCTCGGCGTGACGGCGCTGGCCGCCGCCACCTCGGTGTGGACCGCGCAGGCCGACACCACCGGAGCCCGGCCGCCGCAGGGGCGTGTCTCCTCACCCGACGCCCAGGACCGGCCCGTGGCCGAGGTGGCGGCGGACATCGCGCACGCCTCGGACCGCGGCGCCCGGGGCGTCAACATCACCATCGACGACGGGCCGGACCCGGTCTGGACGCCCCAGGTGCTGCGCCTGCTGAAGGACCGCGGGGTGAAGGCCACGTTCTGCATGGTCGGCACCCAGGCCAGGGCCTACCCGGACCTGGTCAAGGCGGTCGTGGCGGACGGCCACCGGCTGTGCAACCACACCGTCTCGCACGACACCACCATGGACACCAAGTCCGAGGCCTATCAGCGGCAGCAGATCCTGGACGCCGAGCGCATGATCACCAAGGCGTCCGGCGGCGTCCGCTCGCAGTACTACCGGGCCCCGGGCGGCGCCTTCACCCCGTACAGCCGGAAGCTCGCCGCGTCCCACGGGATGCGGCCGCTGGGCTGGAACGTCGACACCAAGGACTTTGAACACCCCGGTGCGGACACCATGGTCGCCACCGTCAAGCGCGAGATCGCCAACGGGCCGACCGTCCTCTTCCACGACGCGGGAGGAGAGCGCTCGGAGACCGTGGCCGCCCTGCGCGAGGTCCTGCCCTGGCTGAAGGAACAGGGGTACGCGTTCGGCTTCCCGGTGCGCTGAGCGAGGCCGGCCCGTACCGGACGACGTGACCGTCAGTTGGTCCAGACGACCGGGCTGTCGCTGTAGGTGTCGCCTTCGTCGAATTCGGCGCCGGTGACGGGTGTGGTCTTCGTCGCGGCCAGCGAGCAGGTTTCGTAGGAGGCGCCCTCGGTGGTGAAGTCGCGGGGTGCGGTTTCGCGGTCGCACTTGCCCGGGATGTCGCCCATGAGGATGACGCCGGTGCCCGCGCCGCCTTCCAGTACGCCGTCGAGCTTGAGGGAGGCGTACGAGAGGTCGGTGCCGCCGACGTTCTCCACCTTCATCTTGATGAAGTAGGGCGTCATGCCTTTCGCCTTGTCGCCGAAGGCGGCCATGTCGGACTCGGCGCCCTTCTCGATGGCTGTGACGGTGACGGCGATGGTGCCCTTCTTGTCGCTCGTGTACCGGAACGGCACCACGGCCCGGTCGCCGACCTTGAGCTTGGTGCCCGGGGCGGTGGCGTCGCCCGCGGGGGCCTCTCCTCCGTTGCCGCCGTCGTCACTGTCGTCGGTCGGGCTCTCGCTGCTGGGTTCGGACGAGGCCGGGGCCGACGCGGACGCGGCCGGAGTCTCCTTCGTGGCCGGCTCGCCGTCGTCACCGTTGCAGGCCGAGAGTCCGAGCCCCAGGGCGACCGCAGAAGCCGCGAGAACGATGCGTCGCTTGTGCACTGTTACTACCTCACTACCGATGTACGAGAGTTCCGAGAAGGGTTCCGCTGTGACGCGCAGGCTGTCACCTCGCGGAATACGTCGGGTACACGCCGGGAGCGTTGCCGGTACACACAGGGAGTGTTGCCGGGCACCCCCGCCGCCCGGGCACTGCTCAGCGGATCGTGTCCCGCAGGGCGTTCGCCTCGTCGTCCAGGTCATTCGCGACGCCCGGGTCTCCCGCCGCCGCCCGCAGCCGGGCGAGCTTCTCCAGCACACCCGCGAGCAGATACGGGTAGTCGATCCCGCGGGCCACCTCGACCGCGTGCTCCCCCTGGACGATCGCGGCCGCCAGGTCATGGGGGCCGTGGCCGTCATGGTCGTCAGGGAGCTCGTACAGACGGGCGTCGAGCAGGTCGACGAGAACCCGGGTCTCGAACATGGGGTCATGGAGTGCGCGCGCGACCTCGACGCCTTCGAGGAGCCGACTCCGCGCCTCGGCGTACTCGCCCCGGGCCAGGTGGAGACAGCCCCAGGCGTGGGCGATGTAGAACGGGCCCGACACCCCGATGCCCCGGGCACACTCCGTCAGTTCGGCGAACGACTCCTCGGCCTCCCGGTGCCGGCCGAGTGCGAGCTGCGCCTGGCCGAGCCAGTAGGTGTCCCGTGCGATCAGGGTCCGGATCCCCTGCTTCCGCGCCCCGGCGACGATCTCCGTGAGGACCGCCGCCGCGCGTTCCGGCCGGCCCGCCTGCAGATGAGCCAGGCCGACCTGTGAGTACGCGTGCAGGGCCGCCGCCGTCTGACCGCCCGCGACGAGCCGTTCGTAGGCCTCGCGGCCCGCCGTGATCGCCTCGGTCAGACGGCCGTTGGGCACGAGGAAGAACGGCGCGTTGCTCAGCGCCTCCAGATGGCCCCGCCGGTCCCCGATCCGCTCGAACAGGCCCATGGCCTCGGTGTTGGACTCCTCGGCCGGACCGTACCGACGCCGGGTGTAGAGAAGCCCGGCCATCGAGATGAGCAGTCTGGCCCGGCCCCGCAGATGTCCCGCGGCCCTCGCCAGGCCCATCGCCGTTTCGTAGCACTCCTGCCAGTCGTCGAAGTACCGCTCCGTCTCGAACAACGCGTGTGCGCCCACGGCCAGTTCCCAGCACAGCTCGTCCTGGCCCAGCTCGGCGGCCTGCCGCACACCTGCCACCAAGGAGGTGCGTTCCGCGTCCAGCAGCTCCATCGGCGGCACGGAGGGCGGCAGGCCGGCCTCCACCCGCGCGGGCCGCCACCGGTCGGCGTCCTGCTGGAACATGTTCTGCCCCATGTGGTCACGGTCGGCGATGTCCGTGAAGGCCAGGAGCGCGCCCAGGACGCGGACGACGGACCCGTCCCGGGCGGCAGCCGACTCCTCCGCCTCCGCGCGTTCCCGGGCGTACGCGCGGATCAGGTCGTGGAACGCGTAACGCGCCTGCCCGCTCGGCGTTCCGTCGACGTCGGGCAGGCGGACGTCGAGCAGATGGACGTCCACCAGCTCGTCGAGGAGTTCCTGGGCCTCCCGCAGGTCGGCGTCGACGGCGGCGGCCGCTGCCCAGAGCGGGAAGTCGGGCGCCTCCAGCAACCCGAGGAGCCGGAACAGCCGCCGTGCGCCGGGCCGCAGGCCCTCGTAACTCAGCCCGAAACTGGCCCGTACTTCGAGGTCGCGATAGCGCAGTGCGTCCAGCCGGTGCTGTTCGTCCGCCAACCGGGACACGAGATCCGCCGGCCGCCAATGCGGTCGGGACACCAGGAGCGACCCGGCGATGCGCAGCGCGAGCGGCAACCGCGCGCACAGCCCGACCAGTTGGGACACCTCCGCCCCGGAAGCCGAGGCGAGGCGTCCGTCGGTGCTGCCGCGCAGCAGGGCCGCACTGTCGGCCTCGGACATCTCGCGGAGCTCGACCCGGTGCGCGCCGCCCAGACCTCCCAGCCGTACGCGGCCGGTGGCGATCACCCCGCACGTACCGCTCGCCGGCAGCAGGGGAGCCAACTGCTTCTCGTCGAACGCGTCGTCGAGCACCACCAGGATCCGCCGTTCCGCGAGCAGGCCCCGGTAGAGGCCCACGCGCTCCTCCGGATCGTCCGGCACGGCCGTGGCGGGCACTCCCAGCGCACGCAGGAAGCGGCCGAGCACGGCGGTCGGGGAGACCGGCTGCGTACGGGTACCGGCCAGCGTCGCGAAGAGCTGGCCGTCGGGGTACGCGGACCGCAGCCGATGCGCGGCCTGCACCGCGAGGGCGGTCTTGCCGACCCCGCCGGGGCCCGAGACCGTCACCGTCGCGGCGGGCTCGTCGGCGGCGTGCCCGGTACGGAGCACCGCCTCGATCTCCGCCAACTCGCCCTGCTGCCCGCTGAAATCGCCGAGCGCCGGGGGCAGCATCCGGGCACGGGCGACGTCCGGCCGGGCCCGCTCCTCGGCCACGAGCGCCGCGAGGTCCGGCGCAGGGCCGGGCGCAGGGTCCGGAGCGGCGTCCTCGGCCGTGCCCAGCGCGGCGGCGTCCTCGGCCGTGACAGCCGTCCGGTCCGGGGCGGGGTCGTCGGCCGTGACAGCCGTCCGGACCGGCGCGGCGTACTCGGCAGCGAACGGCGTCCGGTCCGGCGCGGCATCGTGGCCCACGACGGCCACCCGGTCCGGTGCGTGAGCCGTGACCGCCGCGCGGTCCAGCGCGGGATCCTCGCCGAGGATGGCCCGGTGCAGGTCCCGCAACCGGTGCCCGGGCTCCAGCCCGGTCTCCTCGACCAGGACGTCCCGGACCTGGAGATAGGCCAGCAGAGCGTCCGCCCGCCGGCCGCAGCGGTACAGCGCGAGCATGAGCTGCGCCCACATCCGCTCGCGGAACGGGTGCTCCATCGTCAGCGCGGTCAGCTCGCCCAGAACCTCGCTGTGCCGACCGAGCCGGAGATCGACGTCGACCCGCTCCTCCCGTACGCCGAGCCGCAGTTCATCGAGGCGGGAGGCCTCCGACCGCAGCGCCGGTACGTCGGCGATCCCGGCGAACGCGGGGCCCCGCCAGAGCGCCAGGGCCTCGCCGAAGAGCCGGCGCGAGCGCTCGTGGTCACCGGCCGCAAGTGCCGCCCGGGCCGCGCCCGCCAGATCCTCGAAGCGCGCCGAGTCCAGCTCGGCACGGTCGGCGCGCAGCCGATAGCCCCGGCCCTCCCGGGTGATGCGTCCCGCGTCCTCCAGGCGGTGCCGGAGGCGGTGGACGTAGGTCTGCACGTTCTTGGTGGCGCTCTTCGGCTGCTCCGTGCCCCAGACCGCTTCCACCAGCGCGTCCTCGGTGACCGGCCGGTCCGGCCGGCTCAGCAGGACCGCCAGGAGCACCCGCCCTTTCGGCGTGCCCAGTTCCAGCGGTACGCCGGCCCGCCGCACGGTCAGCGGACCCAGCACCCCGAAGTCCACAGCTGCCCCCCGTCCTTGACGGCAACTCTAACGACCGCCGGTCGCGACCGGCCCGGTGTGGTGGCCCGTCGCGGTGGGCTGCTGGTCCAGGATCCGCGCCCGCCAGTAGAGTTCGATGCTTGTTCGATTCGCTACGAGGTGGGGGGATGGCTGGTGGGCGCACAACTGAGAGGTACCGCAGAGGAGTTGGCGGCGATGCTGTGGCGGGAACACACCGTGTACCGGGAGCGGTCCGGCGGGATGGTGATCCGGGGGGAGCACGTGGAGCGGTGGATCAGCCTCGCTCCGGCGGGCGGCGCGGGCGAGGTTCTCGTGCGCGCGGGGCGCATCCTGGACGGCGGCACCACCGCCCCGGCGCGTTCGGAGGCCGTGGTGCCCCTCTCCGCCGGCATGGGCCCGCTCGCCGCGACCTGCCGACGGCTGCTGGCCGAGGCGGCGGCCGACGCGATACGGGTGCCTCCGGGCCGGGCGGAGTCCGGGCGGTCCGACCGGCCCCGGCGAACCCAGCGCCTCCGGCGGTCCCGTCGGTCCCGGAGGGCGGAGCGGCGAAACGGCCGGGGAAGGCACACCGGGTTCAGCTCGTGGGTGATCATGGCCTGCGTCGTGGGCGTGGTCGCCCTGTACGTCTACAGCGCCTACGGCACCGTGCGTCACTACTGACCCGTCCGGCGGTGACGCAGGAACCCGGAGATCAGGCCGGGCGCAGGCCGGGAGCCTCCAAGGAGTCGAGCCAGCGGACGAGGCGCGCGCCCTCGCTGGTCATGATCTCCGGATCGCGCAGGGCGTTGGCCAGGAGTGACATGCCCTGGTAGCCGGCGACGAGGGTGACGGCGAGGCCGTCCGGGTCGGGCAGGCCCAGGGTGCGGAACTGGTGCCCGGTCCAGTCGAGCAGCTTCCGGATCACCGTGCCGGCCTCCACGTCGAGCGTCCCGTCCGCGCGCTTGTCGAGCTCGACGGCCAGGGTGCCGGTGGGGCAGCCGTACCGGGCGGCGATGTCGCGCCGGCCGACCCAGGCCTCGATCAGGGCCTTGAGCCGGTCGAGCGGGTCGGGCAGCTCGTCGAGCCGACGGGTGAGCTCCTCCAGGTGCGCGCTGTGCTCGGAGAGTGCGGCCTGGACGAGTTCGTCCTTGGTCTTGAAGTAGTAGTAGACGTTCCCTACCGGGACTTCGGCCACGCGCGCGATGTCGGCGAGGGTGGTCCGTTCGACGCCCTGCTCGTGCAGGACCTGGGCCGCGGCGGCGGTGAGCCGCCGCCGCTTGTCGGCTCCCCGGGCTCCCCGGGCCCCGCGGGAACCTCGGGGCTTAACTGAGTCAGTCACCCAACCAACTATAGACAGCGGCCCGGGGGTGCGTGCTAGCGTCATTCAAGTCAGCCAGCTAACTAACTACCTAATTGACCAACTCAGGAGCAGACATGATCGTGGTGACGGGTGCGACCGGAAACATCGGCCAGACGCTGGTGCCGCTGCTGGCCGGGGCGGGCGAGGAGGTCGTGGCCGTATCGCGGCGACCGCACCCCGCCGCCGGGCTTCCGGACGGCGCCCGGCACGCCCGGGCCGACGTCGGGGACGCCGCGAGCATGGCGCCGGTCCTCAAGGGCGCCGACGCCTTCTTCCTCCTGCTGGGCGGCGAGCTCAACGGCCACGGCGAGAGCCCGAAGGCGCTGTTGGGCGCGGCTGTGGCCGCCGGGGTGAAGCGGATCGTCCTGCTCTCCTCCCAGGTCGGCGCCACCCGCCCCGAGGAGCTTTCGCACGCCCGCCTGCGTGAGTTCGAGGCGGCCGTGCGCACATCCGGACCGGACTTCACCGTCCTGCGCCCGGGCGGGTTCGCCTCCAACGCCTTCGCCTGGGCCGAGTCGGTCCGCACGCGGCGCACGGTGTTCGCCCCGTTCGGCGATGTGGCGCTGCCCGTCGTCGACCCGGCGGACATCGCCGCGGTCGCCGCCGCCGCGCTGACCGAGGACGGCCATGCGGGCCGTACGTACGAGCTGACCGGACCCGAGCCCATCAGCCCCCGTCGGCAGACCGCGGTGATCTCCGAGGCCCTGGGCGAGGAGGTGGCCTTCGTGGAGCTGTCCCGCGAGGAGGCCCACAGCCACCTGGCCCGGTTCATGCCGGAGGAGGTCATCGGCGGCACCCTGGACGTCCTCGGCCTCCCGCTGCCGGCCGAGCAGGCGATCGGACCCGATGTGGAGAAGGTCCTCCACCGCCCGGCCCGGCCCTTCGGGGAGTGGGTCGCGCGCAACCTGCCGGCCTTCCGGTGACCCGGTCGCGGCGGGTGACGTGGTTCCGGCCCGAGTGGAAGGCGGACGGGCTGGGCAGGACCTTGCCGCGACCGTGCGACGTAAGGGGACGGCATGTCAACGACCGGTATCCAGCAGGGAATGACGGGCGAGGAGGTCACCGATCTGATCGGGCCGCCGCTGGACAGCCTGCGCATGGACCTGATGTTCGGCGGCGCGTCGGTCAGCGGCTTCGTGAGTGGCGGCCCAGGGGGTGACGGCCTCGCGGATGGCGGCCCTGCGGGTGGTAGCCGTACGGGTGTCGGCCCTGCGGATGTTGGCCGTACGGGTGGCGGGGAGTCGGCCGGTCGTCCGGCGCGGACCGGCAGGGGGAGAGGGCTGTTCGGGCGCCTGTTCGGGCGACGCGAGGCGGCGTCGGCCCCGCACCCGGTGGTCGTGAGGAGCGGGCCGCCGGCCTCGTTCTCCTCGTCGTTCAACTGGTTCTACCCCGGATTCCCGGAGGGCCAGGACACGATCGTCACCGTCACCCGGGGAATCGTCACCGAGATCGTGTCCCGGCCGTGCGGAGGCGCCCCACCCCCCACCGAGCGGGCCAATCCGTGGGCGGCGGACCTGATGGCGCGCCACATCGCACGGGTGGAGCGGGACCTGCCCGACCTCGCCTCGCATGCCAACTGGTCGGTGCTGACGAGCGACGAGGTGCACGAACAGGTGCTGCGCGTGCACACGTCCGGACCCGAGGGTGGCCAAGTCGCCTGCAAGGTACGCCGGTTCGGCGATCTCGACGTCCTCGTCAGCTCCTTCGACACGATCGACCCCGCCGTCATCCGCGACCACCTGCCCGGCGGCTACATCGCCCAACTGGACCGGCTCCTGAAGGAGTACGGAATCCGCGTCGGCAGCACCGACATCGCCCACTGGATCCTGTGCCGCGACCCCGGCACGGGAACGCCCGGCGTACACCTCGCGTACGTGACACGGGTGAAGGGCGTCCCCGTGGTGATGCCGTGGGACCTGCTGACCCCGGAGGAGCAGAAGGGCGGGCGCCTGCGCTCGACCTGACGCGACGGCGGTACGCCCCACTCGGCGGGACCAGGGCCTGGACCGGGACCGGAGCCGGGGCCAGGACCGGTACCGGGTCCGGCTCCGGGGCCGGGCTCAGGGCTCAGGGCTCAGGCGGAGGCGCCGCCGTCGATGACCAGATCGCCGCCGACCACCGAAGCGGCGTCCGGCGAGGCCAGATACAGCACGGCCGCCGCGACCTCGGCGGTGGAGGAGACCCGCCCCAGCGGCGACGCGCTCTTCATCCGCTCGGCGCGGTCGGCGTCGGTCTCGCCCGGCAGCAGCGACATGGCGGTGGCGGACGCGCCGGGGCTGACGGCGTTGATGCGGACGCCGTCGGCGATGTGGTCCAGGGCGGCGGCCCGGGTCAGGGCGGAGACGGCCGCCTTGGTGGCGATGTAGCCGGCCACGCCCGGGATGCGGGCGTGCGCACCGAGGTTGGAGGCGATGTTGACGATCGCGCCGCCGGTGGGCTGCTCGCGCATCCGGGCGACCTCGGCCTGGAGGCAGAGGAACACACCGGTGACATTGACGTCGAGCAGCGTGCGCCAGTCCTCCTCGGGGAGGTCGCCCACGGGCGCGCCGCCCCTGAAGACGCCCGCGTTGTTGACGGCGGCATCGAGGCTGCCGAAGAGCTCGACGGTGCGGCGGACCAGCATCCTGACGTCCTCGGACCGGGTCACGTCCGCCGTGACCGCGACCGCCGACCCGCCCTCCTTCTCGATCAGGGCGACCGTCTCGTCGAGCGGTCCGGCGGTCCGTCCGGCCGCGACCACCGAGGCCCCCTCGGCGGCGAAGGCGAGAGCGACGGCCCGGCCTATGCCGGAACCCGCGCCGGTGACGAGGACGGCCTTGCCGGTGAAGCGTGCGGTCATGGTGATGACTCCCTGGGTTGTCGATCGGTTACTTGGTACGGGTGTTGAGGAACGCGGCGGCGGCGAGCACGGCTGCCGTCGCGGCGAGTGAGGTGGCGTCGGAGCCGAGGGTGAGCAGAGCGGCGAGGACGACGGTCGGGCCCAGCTCCATCGCGGTGTTCAGGACGCCGCCCGCGAGCCCGGTCCGCCGCGGCTCCACCCGGTCGGTCGCGAGAACGGCGGCCCCCGAGAAGGCGGCCGCCGCGCCGGCCGGCAGCAGGAGCAGGCCCGGGAGGAGCCCGTACGCGTACGGGGTGTGCGGGGCCAGGCCGGTGAGCGCGAGCAGTGCGAGGCCCGTCGCGGCGACGGCGAGCCCGGAGGTGGTGACGGCCGGCGCCCCGTACCTGGCGATGAGCGGCCCTGCCGTACGGCCCGAGGCGAGCAGAGCCACCGCGAAGGGAACGAAGGCGGCGGAGGTCTGCAGCGCCGACCAGTCGCGCTCCTGCTGAAGATGGAGCGAGAGGAGGATGAACGTCGTGGCGGTCCCGGCGGCGGTCAGTCCGACGGTGGCGAGCGCGATGGCCCGGCGGCGGTCGCGGAGGAACGCGAGGGGCAGCAGCGGGTCGTGGGAGCGGCGCTCGACGCCCAGGAACGCGATGAGGAGCGCGGCCCCGGTGAGCAGGGGAATCAGGACGGCCGCCGATCCCCAGGGTCGGGCGTCGGTGAGGACGAGTCCGTAACTGGCCAGAGTGATCCCGGCAGTTGAGAGCAGTGCGCCCGGCAGATCCAGAGAACGGCGCGGGCTGCCGACCGGCGTCCCCGGCAGCAGCCGGGGCCCGAGGGCGAGGGCGAGGACGGCCACCGCGACCGGGACGGCCTGGGTCAGCCGCCAGGACGCGAGCGCCGAGATGACCCCGGAGAGCAGGTGCCCCGCGGTCGCGCCGAGCACCGAGAGCCCACCCCAGGTGGCCATCGCCCGTCCGTACGCGGCAGGTTGGGGGAAGGCGGCCCGCAGGACGGCCATGGCTGCGGGCGCGGCGAGCGCGGCGCCCACGCCCTGCGCGAAGCGGGCGGCGAGCAGAGTCCCCGGACCCGGGGCGAGCAGCGCGGCGAGGGACGCCGCGGTGAAGACGAGCAGCCCGGCGGTGAGGGCGCGCCGCCCGCCGAACCGGTCGGCGACACGTCCGCCGAGGAGCAACAGCCCGGAGAAGGACAGCCCGTAGGCGGAGCTGAGGAGGATCAGGTCGGTCCGGTCGAGCGAGAACGCACGGCCGATCCGGGGCAGCGGCACGATGAGCGAGGTGAGCGTGAAGATCAGCGCCATCTGTACGGCGCCGAGCAGCGCGAAGGCGGGTCCGGGCGCGGCCCCGGGAGAGGCGGCCGGGGCCGAGGCGACCTCGGTGGTGCTGTTCCAGCGCTGCGTGGCAGCCATTTCTCCCCCGATATTTGACCGATCGTTCTGTTATGAGGCCATGAAGTCACCCCTCCCGCAGGAGGGGCGGTCCGGTCGAGCGGTAGCGAAGTGGAGCAGTAGGGCGAAGTGGAGCAGTAGGGCGGTGGCGCGGTAGTGCGGCGTGGTGCGGCGTGGTGCGGTAGAGCAACGTGGTTCGGTGGGACGGCCGTTCAGTCGAGCAGGGTCAGCGCCTGTTCGGCGGCGTCCCGCACCCGGCCCGGGTCGTTCGACGCCTTGCCCACGACCCGCAGGCCCTGCATCAGCACCAGAAGCATCCGTGCGAGCGCGCGCGGATCGCGGTCCGTGGGCAGCTCGCCCTGCGACTGGGCCCGTACCAGCGCCGAGTGCAGCAGGGTCTCGATGTGGCCCCAGCTCGCCTCGACCCGACGGGCCGCCGCCGGGTCGTGCGGGCCCAGCTCGGCGGCCGTGTTGGTGACGAAGCACCCTTGTGCGCGCCGGTCGTCGGATTCCGCCTCGGCCGCGAACCGCCGCACGAGCGCCCGCACGGCGGGCAGTGCGGGGCCGGGCTGGGACAGTTCCCCCAGCAGGCTCGGATCGCGGTTCTCGTTGTACCGGTCCAGTGCTTTCAGATACAGCTCGTGCTTGTTGCCGAAGGTGGCGTAGATGCTGGCGCGCCCGATGTCGAGGTGCTCGACGAGGTCCGCCATCGAAGTCGCCTCGTAGCCGCGCTGCCAGAACAGCTCAAGGGCTGACTGCAGTGCGGCTTCGGGGTCGAATTCCTTGGTCCTGGCCACGCTCGAACTCTAGGCGATACTGAAACGATCGGTCAAATATTACAGAGGCTGGCCAGGCCACCCAGGGCCCCCACGATGCTCAGGCCGCTCAGGCCGCTCAGGCCGCCCAGGCCGCCCAGGCCGCTCAGGCCGCTCAGGCCGCTCAGGTCGCCCAGGACGCCCAGGACGCCCAGGACCTAGACCGGATCAGCGGCGGCCCGGCGGGACCAGCCCGGCCTCGTACGCGGAGATGGCCGCCTCCACCCGGTTGCGTACGCCCAACTTCGCGAGCACCGCGCTGACATGCGCCTTCACCGTGCCCTCGACCAGGTGCAGACGGCCCGCGATCTCCGCGTTGGACAGCCCCGCCCCGATGCCGGCCAGCACCTCGTGCTCCCGTTCCGTGAGCCGCTCCAGCGAGCGGTGGGGATGCGCGGCCCGGTGCGCGCGCAGCCCGGCGATGACCCGGCCGGCGACCCGCGGGGACAGGTAGGCCCCGCCGGCGCCCACGGCCCGTACCCCGTTGAGCAGTTCCCTCGGGTCGTCCGCCTTCAGCAGGAAACCGTCGGCGCCCTCTTCCAGGGCGCGGGTGACGTACTCGTCCTGACCGAAGGTCGTCAGCATGATCACGCCGACCGGCGGCAGCTCGCGATGGAACCGCGCCACCGCCGTCAGGCCGTCCAGGCCGGGCATCTGGATGTCCAACAGCACGACGTCGGGCCGGTGTCGACGGGCGAGCGCGATGGCCTCGTGCCCGTCGCCCGCCTCCGCGACCACTTCGACCTGCGGGTCCCTGGCCAGGATGGCCCGTACCCCCGCCCGGACCATCGCCTCGTCGTCGGCCACCAGGACCCGGACCGGCCGGCTGCTCGGCGTCGCCTCGTCCCCGTCTTCCACGCGTTCCCCGCCTCCCACGCGTTCCCCGGCTTCCCCGGCTTCCACGCGGCGAGCCTACGGCCGAGGCGCCACCGTACGAACGCCTCCCGGACCGTATGCCCGAAGATCCGCCCGAGGGCCTGGCGTACCCCCGACGAAAGGCAGGACACCGCTGCCGATCGACCGATGGGCGCGGGCGCCGCGGACTCCTAGCGTCGATTCCGTAAGGCGAACGCGGCCATCGACCAGCGAAGGAACTCCGTGATCACCCTCCAAGGACTCACGAAACGCTACGGCGACACCCTCGCCGTGGATGGGCTGACCTGCGACATCAAGGCCGGCAGCGTCACCGGTTTCCTGGGCCCCAACGGCGCCGGGAAGTCCACCACGATGCGCATGATCCTGGGTCTGGACCACCCCACCCGAGGCCGGGCCCTGATCGCCGGCCGCCCGTACGCGAGCCTGCGGCGGCCGCTGCGCGCGGTCGGCGCGATGCTCGACGCCCGGGCCGTCCACCCGGCCCGTTCCGGCCGCACGCACCTCGTCGCCCAGGCCCGGTCCAACGGCATCCCCGTACGCCGTGTGGACGAGGTGCTGGAGACGGTGGGCCTGACCAAGGCGGCCCGTCGGCCCGCGGGTACGTACTCGCTCGGCATGAGCGGGCGGCTCGGAGTGGCGGGCGCGCTGCTCGGCGATCCTCCGGTGCTGGTGCTGGACGAGCCGGTCAACGGCCTCGACCCGGACGGCGTGCGGTGGATCCGCCGGCTCGTCCGCGACCAGGCGGCGGAAGGCCGCACCGTGTTCCTCTCCAGCCACCTGATGAGCGAGATGCAGCTGACGGCCGACCGTCTCGTCGTCATCGGGCGGGGCCGGCTGCTGAGCGACACCTCCATGACGGACTTCCTCGCCGCCGCCTCTCCCGCGTCGGCGCGTGCCGTGGTGCCCGACCCCGAGGAACGGGCGACGCTGGTCCGTCGCCTGATGACGGCCGACGGCGTGAGCGTCGAGACGTCCGCGACGGGCGACCTCACCGTCGAGGGCCGCACCGCCGCCGAGATCGGCGACCTCGCCCACCACTGCCGGGTCCGGCTGCACGGGCTGAGCGACGTCCGGGTCTCGCTGGAGCAGGCGTACATGGACCTGACCGCGCGCAGCGTGGAGTACGCGACGGGCGGCGGCGCGGAACCGACGTACGGACCCGCCACAACCGCCACAACCGCCTCAACTTCCGGTGAAGGGGAAGCACGGTGACCACGACGACGCCCCCCGGCCGCCGCCGGACGGACCCGCCCCGAGCCGTGCGCGACGCCGCCGGAGGCACCTCCGGCGGCGACACCCCCGGCGGAGGCGCCCCCGGTGGCTTCACCGGGGCCATCGCCTCCGAATGGACCAAACTGTGGTCGGTCCGAGCCCCCTACCTCTGTCTCCTCGCGGGCCTCGCGACCACCAGCGTCTTCACCTACTACTACGCCTCGATCGCCCGCATCAACGCGCATCCGGTGGAGCCGGTCGGGAACGCGGCGGCCTCCTCCGCCGTCCTCACCCAGTTCGCCGTCGTCATCCTGGCCACGGTCACGGTGACCTCGGAGTACGCGACGGGGAGCGTGCGGGCTGCCCTGCTGTGGGTGCCCCGGAGGCATCGGGTCCAGGCGGCGAAGGCGCTGGTGGTGGCCGCCGTCTCGTTCGCCGTCGGCGTCGTGTACGCGGTCGTGGGCGTGGCGGTGGCGTGGGGGGCGTTCGACGGACGGGCCTCGTTCGAGGCCGGCACGGCGCTCCGGCAGGTCCTGTCCATCGGCCTCTACCTGGCGCTCGTCGCCGCGTCGACGATCGGGACCGCGTTCGTCACGCGCCACCCGGCCGGGGCGCTGTCGATCCTCGTCACACTGCTGTGGGCGCTGCCGACCGTGCTCCTCGGGGTCGGGGGCCCGGAGCTCGCCGCCGTCAACGACTATCTGCCGCACGGTGCGGGGGACCACTTCATGCGCGCCGGCGTCGAGGCGCCGTACGCGCCGGCGACGGCGGTCCTGATCGTGGCGGCGTGGGCCGCGGCGGCGCACCTGGCCGGCCTGTACGTGCTACGCCGCCGGGACGCCTGACCTTGTGCGGACGGGCCGGTGCCCTGACCGCACGGTCAGAGGGCCGGGCCCGTCGCGCAGAATCGACCGGGCCGGTAGGAGCCCCATCGGAAGGACGGTCGCCGCACCATGCCGCACACCACGCCGCACCCCCCGCGCATACCCGTGCTCCCGGCCAGGTCCGTCCTCCCGGCCAGGTCCGTGCTCGGCGACGTGGCGCTGTGGGCGGTGCTCGCCGCCGCGACCGGTTACGGGTTCCGGGACGCGGGCGCGCCGTCGCCGGTCCTGGACCTGTTCCTCCCGCTGGCGGTCCTGGCGGTGGCCGTGCCGCTGTCCCGCCGCCGCCCGGGGACCGCGGTCGTCCTCGTCAACGGGCTGTGCGCGCTGGGCCTGGCCGACTCCGCGACCCCCGCCAACGCCCAGGTCCTGTCGTTGGCGGCCCTGAGCTGCCTGCTGGGAGCCCGGGTCGCCGCGGCCCGGGGCCCGCTCCTGGTGCTCGTCGGGTGCCTCGCGGTCGACATCGCGGTGTGTGCCGTGCTGCGGGTGCCGCCCGTGTGGTGGTTCTACACGCTGACCGTGCCGCCCGCCGCCCTTCTGCTGCCGTGGCTGGCCGGACGGCACCGGCGCGGCCGACGCGAACTCGTACGGGAGGGCTGGCGGCTGGCCCGACGCCTGGAGGAGCGGCAGCACCTGGTCGCGGAGCGGGCGCGGCTGGCCGAACGGGCGGACATCGCGGCCGACATGCACGACTCCCTCGGCCACGCCCTGAGCCTGGTCGCCCTGCGCGCCGGAGCCCTGGAACTCTCCCCGGACCTCACCGACCGCGACCGCACCGACCTGGCCGAGCTGCGCGGGACGATCGCGGACGCGGTGGAACAACTGAGGGAAACGGTGGCGGTCCTGCACGACGAGCCGGAAACAGAACCAGCAACAGATACGGGCACGGGTACGACGGGTACGGGATCGCCCCCGCCCTCCCCGCAGGACACCGTGGAGGACCTCCTGGGACGAGCGGTCGAGTTCGGCGTACCGGTCAGGTGGGAGCGCCACGGATCGGTGCCCACGCTGTCCCCGCTGGTCGAACGCGGGATGTACCGGGTCGTGCAGGAGGCCCTCACCAACGCCGTGAAGCACGCGCCGGGCAGGCAGATCCGGGTACGGATCACCCACCGGCCCGACCGTACGCACGTGAGCGTCGTGAACGCCGTCGCCTCGTCGCCCGACGGACCGGCGCGCACGGCGGCCGGATCCGCGACGTCCGGCGTCGGCGGAAGGGGCCTGACGGGCCTTCGGGAGCGAGTGGCGGTCCTCGGCGGCACGTTGCGGACCGGCCCGTACGAGGACGGGTTCCGGGTCACCGCCGCCCTCCCGCACCAGATCACGGCGCACCGCATCCGACGCGTTCCCGATCCGCATTCGCCTCCGCATCCGGACGCGGAGGCGGCCGCTCACGCCCACCGGGACACGCACCCGATCCCGTACGCAGACACGCACACGTACGCAGACACGCACACATACGCGGACACGGACACGGACGCCACCCCGGAGTCCGCCAGGCGGCTGGCCGACGTGCGGGGCGCCGCCCGCCGCCGGTCCGTGGCCGCGGCCGTGGCGCCCGTCGTCGCAGCGGCCTTCTTCGTACCCGCCGCCGTCTATCTGGCCTGGCAACTGACCACGAGCGCCCTGCCACCGTCCCGGTTCGACGAACTGACCACGGGCCGGCCACGCGCCGAACTGGCCGCCCTGCTACCGGCCCGCCCCTACCCCTACCCGCCCGACCACGCCCGTTCCGCACCCCGGCCGCCCGGCACGACCTGCGATTTCTACCGCTCCGGCCGCGACCTGCTGGACGAGGTCGACCTGTACCGGCTCTGCTGGTCCGGCGACACGTTGGCCGCGAAGGACACCGTGCCCGCGAGCCGCCCGTGACCACGCGTCCCCACGCTGACCGGAACCTCAACGACCCCACCACTCCATCGAGCAGTCCTCAAGGGTGATCTCGGCAACCGCGCTGTCCCTCACCTCTTCGAGGCGCGGGATGTAGGCACTCACGTCGGGGAGCGGTGTACAGAAGGTGACATTCGAGGTGAGCAGCCGCTCCTCGGTGTAGGCGAAGGACAACGAGACGTACGCCGTCACCTGCGTATCGCCGAACGTCTCCTGTGCGGTCCGGAGGCAGGCACACACGTATGCCAGGCACCTCCGGACGAGGAGCGGGGAGCGTACGTGCGGGGCGGCGGGGAGGTCGTAGTCGGTCATCCCTCTCCCATTGACCGTCGTCTCTTCCGCGAGCCGGTCGAAGAAGGAGCCAGGGGCCTCCGGTCGGAGGCCGGTCAGCACCCGCCCACCGGAGGCCGTGACCGACCATCCGCGATCGACCACCTCACGGAACAGAGGAGGGATGTCCTGCTCACCCAAGCCGACAAGGTCCGTAGCTCGCAGCATCTCCCTCATCAGAGGATTACTTCGCACACCTACTACCTACTCCCTACCACCTGTCTCCAGCAGTCCGACGAGGACGTCCTTCAGCTCTTCGTCCGACAGATCGTCGGCCTCCTTGAACCGAGGGTCCACGGAGTAGCCCTCCACCAAGGAGAAGACACGGTCGAGAAGCGCCTCCAACGGACCACGTACCCGCTCTCCCCGCCGCTGCGAGCTCCGCCGTGCGTCCAGCCAGCCGATGGCGAACTCCGCGCCCGTGCACTGTCCCGTCACGAAGGCGCGCATGAGGGCGAGTTGCCGGTCGGTGGAGGTCCCCTCGGGTACGTCTTCCGGGCGCTTCCAGGCGACGTGCACGGGAGGATACGACCGGGCCGCCGACTCCAGACGGGACAACTCCAGACCGGGCACCTTCGTACCGGGCCATTGCCGCGCCACAGCCCGTACGTAACGGGCGAAGCGTGCCCGGCCCTGGTCCACCCCCTCCGGCACGGCTCCCGCGAGGAACGCCGACGTACCGGCGACCAGGGCGTAACCGGGCCGAGGAAAGAGGACCGCACCCCCCAGCCCCGGGGCGGCGAGGAGAAGAGGCGGGCGCTGCCCGAGCAGGCCCGGGTCGGCCGACGCCAGAAGGTGCGTACGGATGCCGGAACCGATCTCGGGACCGGCCACCAGAACGGCATCGGCCCCCACCGCTCGGCACCCTGCGGCGATCCGCCGGACGAGCGAGTCATCGGTACCGCTTCCCGCAGGCACCGGGACGACGCTCCAGCCGATGCCCGACAGCCACCGTTCGCTGGGGCGGAACTCGCGGAACTCCCCGTCGAGTACGTACCGGACGACGTCCTCGTACCCACCGAGCTCACTGGTCACCGGCGGACCCGCTGATCGACGACGTCCGCTCCGCCGACCACGCGGCGGACTTCCGGACGGCAGGCCCGTCGACACGGACCGCGCCTGCCGCGTAGGCGGCCCAGAGCAGATCGTGGCACCCGAAGAAGGATTCGCCCCAACTGTCCACCCGGATGTGGACGCAACTGTCCACCCAGATGTGGACGCGGGACGGCCCGACCTGTGTGGCGTCCCACCACTCCCGGAACGCTCTCCAGCTCGAAATCCGCGGTGCCGCCCAGCCGCACGGCGGCAGCGAGGACCGCCCGCAGACGCCGTTCGTACTCCGCGGCGCCCCCGTCCCGGCCCCAGGGGAGGTCAACGACGAAGAGGGAGAGGACGGGCGGCGCGGCATCGTCACACGGGCGATCCAGAAGCCGCCGGTACTCGCCGGCCAGGCTGTCCCTGCTGTGCATCATCCGAGAAGTGTGCTCGGAAACAGAGCCCCACGGCAGACCGGGCCGGGGCGACGAGGAACCGGCCGGCCGACGTCGGGACGGGGAAACGTTGGCGTGCGGCGCCGACGGAACCGGGTAACGTCTTTGGCATGCTCTTCCAGACGGCGATTCACGAGTGAGCGCGTGATGGGCCCCCGCTGACGCCCTCGACATCGTCGCCGCCGCCCGTCCCCACCGATGAATCCGTAGATCACTTCACATCCTTACCGGGAGAGCCCATGACCGTGAGCAAGAACATCAACAACCCCGTGGGCCAGGGCGGCGGCCAGCGCAAGCGGCAGTCCCGCGCCGAGCGGCAGAACAACGGCCCTCACCGCAACCGCGACCGCCAGAGCGCTGCCGAGCAGAAGGCGGAGCTGGTGCGCAAGATGCGCGAGAAGGCAGCGGCGGCCGGGGACGCCGACCGGACGGGCGACGACGACACCGCCCAGAGCTGACGTACCCGTCGCCCCTCGGCGTCCCGCTGCGCAGGGTCGGCGGGGGCGCGGTCAGAACCAGTGCAGACAGTGAGGGGCGCGCTCGGCGCGGAAGAGGGCGTCGGCCAGGGTGGCCGCGCCCGGGCGGTGAGCGCGGATGTGTCCGGCCCGTACCAGCGTGCTCGGGGCGGTGCCGCCGAGGTAGACCGAGCCCAGGTCGCTGACGTCCAGGGACAGGTCGGGCTCCCGGCCCGTCGGGACGCAGTCGGCCTGACCGTCCCGGACGGTCAGCAGGTACCGGCCGCGCTCGCCGAGGAAGGGGTCCTCGACGTCGAGGACCAGCTCGCCGTCCATGAACCAGCCGCGCGCGGTCAGCGCGCCCGGGACGTCTAGCAGCCGCACCCAGAGCCAGTCGGTGTCGCCGCCCACCTCGCCGGCCCGGAAATCCGCAAGCTGCCAGCGCAGCGGGTGCTCGGGCGGCACGTGCCTGAACACGATCCGAGAAACGAGATCGTGCCCGAGCACGAACCGGGCCAGGGCCGTGAAGACGGTGTCGTCGGTGGCGATGGTCTCGTCGACGGTCAAGGTGCCGGACTCGATGGAGTAGCTCGCGTACCCGTCCGGGACGCCATCGCCATCCCGGTGGACGGCGATGTAGCGCGGTGCGGGCGAGATCGGGGGCTGCCCCGCGCGCAAGTCCCACCAGCGGTGAGGCCGGGACAACGCGCCGGGCTGGGCACGGCGGTACCGGTCGTAGACCTTTTCCAGGACCGCGCCGCACTCGTCACGCCGGACCACCTCGACCGATCCGCCGTCCTTGTCCACCCCGCCCGCCGACGCGTCGGCCGCGCCGCGCCCCCGGGGAACGGCGAGGGCGGCCTGATGGCGCGGCACTGTCAGCCGCGCCGTATAGGTCGCCGGTCCGTAGCCGAACCGGCCGTAGATCGGAGCCTCGGAGGCCAGCAGCACGGCCAGGAACTCCCCACGGGCCCGCAACTCACCGAGCTGATGCCGCATCATCGCGCTGAGCACGCCCTGGCGCCGGTGCGAGGGCAGGACACCGACGGCGGTCACCCCTGAGACCGGGACGAGGGCCTCACCGGGCAGGGTGAGCTCGAAGGCGTACGCGCCGGCGGTACCGACGGGCCGCCCGTCCGCCGCCAGGGCAAGCAGGCAGCGGTCCATCTCGAGCGCCGACCACCACAGCCCGCCGCCCTCGACCGGCGTTTCCGGGAAGCGCCCGAACGCGGCATGGACCGTGTCGACGAAGACGTCAAGGTCCTCATCGGTCGTGGAACGGATCTCCATCGCTGCGGCGACCTCCTCGAAGCACCGGCACCACGACGCGTGATGTCCGGCCCCAGTGCAGCGTTGCCCCGCGGCCGGGGCAAGCGAATTACGGCTTGGGCACAGCACTGCACCGGACGGCTTGCTGTCCGCGGGAGCTCGTCGGCTAGGACAGGCCGTCGAGCGGCCTGAGGAAACGGCGCTCGTAGCGCTTGATGCAGCGGGTATCACGAGCCAGCTGGAACGCTTGTCGGCACTCGGGGTCGGACATGCTGTCCGTTCGGTACTGCTCGTAGGCGGCCAGACTGGGGAAGGAGAACAAGGCGTACGCGATGTCGCTGTCGCCCTCACTCGGCAGGAAGTAGCCGTGGTGCGTTCCGCCGAACCGATTGACGAGCCGGACCCAGCGGCGACCGTACTCCTCGAAATCCTCGAGCTTGTCAGCGTCGATCTCGTACTTCAGGTGAATGGTGATCATGCGTGCATGATGTCGTGTCACGTCCAGGCGCTACATCGACTTCAGCTCGACGCCCAAGCGAGAGGCCTCGGATGCACAGCGAATCCCACCACGACCCTACGTGCGGACCGTCGGCGGCTCCGGACGCCGGCATATGGTCGGCGGCGGTTGAGATGTACCGCCATCGATACTCATTCATCGCGGTGGGTCCGCGGACCGGGGAGAACTGGCTGCCCGACGTCGCCGCGATCATGCGCAGGGAGGTGGCGGACCCTCGGGGGTGGCGAGGCGAGGACCCGGAGGTGGGGGAGCCGGAGTTGCTGGAAGACCCCGCCTTCCCGTTCCGCGTTCCGCCGGTGGACGAGGAGGGTGCTGCGGAGTGGCGGAGCGGACTGTTCGAAGTTCCGCGCCGTTCGGTGGTGCGTCTCCTCGTCATGCTGGCGACCAATGCGATGAACGTGCCGCGGCAACAGGGTTTCGCCGAGCGCAGAGCCGGGATGGAACGCCACGCGGCAGCGATGCTTTCACGCTTTCCCGATGATTCGGCGTTCTTCACCAACACCAGTCATGGCGGTGAGAATCCGGATTTCTATGAGCGGGTTTCCGGTTGCCGGCCGATGTCCCGGTACGTCTGGGACTTCGGGCTCCTCGCAGTGTCCAACGACGAAGTCGGCCTCATCTGGTCGTTCGACGCAAGCTGAACTGGCCGGAGATGACGGTACGAACCCGCTTGGGAGTGAGCGGCTCCGCGGTCTCGCGCACGACCTCGAACCGCCCTGCGGCGGTGAGGCGGGAGACGGGCTGCCAACCGCCCGCGCCCGCTTCGAACGCGACGGGAAGCGGCGGTCCGGGTGCCGCAGCGGCCGCTCAGAGGTGACCGTCCAGGAACTGCCGTACCTCATCGCTGGTCATGGGCCCCGTGCCGTGCGCCACCGCCGTTCCCTCCTTCAGCAGGAGGCAGGACGGGGCTCCGGTGATCCCGTATCGCTCGGTTACCGCCGGGCAACGCGTGATGTCGGTGCGGACGACCGTCAGGCGGCCCGCGTAGGCGGCGGCGATGTCGCCCACGACGACATCCATCACCCGACAGGGCTCGATTGCCTTGGGCCATGCCCCGGTGAAGTATGCGAGAACCGGAACCTTGCTTCTCCCGAGGATGAAATCGAACTCCGCGTCCTCACGAGGTCGGTGAACCAGTTTTGTCATGGGAGCTCCTGACCTCACGTTTCGTACTCCGTCCCATTCTCCATCGCGCGGTGTGCCAGGTCGGCCCTGGCCGGTCGTCCGACCGGCTGCCGGGAGGGAGGTACGGGCCGCCGCAGGACGGCGGTGGCCCCTGGGGCGAGCGGCCCGGCCCCTTGCCACGACGACCGGAAAGCCGCCGGTTCCCGGGTCATGGCGGCTTGGCACCGGGAACGGGCAGGATCTCCGGACGCTCGCGGACGCGGCGGTGGACGGGTGACGCGTCAGTCGACCCGGAGGCCGACCGCCAGCGTCAGCTCAAGGACCCGGTGTGGTGATGCGAGATCGGGAAACAGCTCCCGGATCTGCGACATCCGGTATCGGACCGTCTGGGGGTGGACGAACAACTCCGCCGCGACCTCGTCCCGTCTGCCCTGGTGCAGCAGCCACGCCCGCAACGTCTCTTCCAGCCGTCGTGCGGTTGCGGCAGGCAGGGTCTGCAACGGTGCGAGGGCTCGGGCGCGCAGGTCTGCGAACGCGTCCGCGTCGGCGCTGAGCACCAGGTCAGGTAGGTGGTCCTCGGTGTCGCGAATGTCAGAGGAAAGGGAGCGCGCGCGTAGGGCTCGTGCGTACGAGGCGGACGCGTGGATCCATGGCCGTGCCGGGCCGACCACGGCGGCGCGGTCGGTCAGCTGCCGTAGGAGACGTGATCGGTCGGCATCGGGGACGAGGAGCACACCGGTGGCATCCGGCAGATCGTCGAGGACGAGGGTGCTCGGGTCGAGTGTCCGGTAGGCAGGCCGGGCCTGCGCGGCGGGCAGCAGGACGGCGGTCAGTGAAACCGGAGGCTGCCACCTGGCCCGTTGGCCGGAGGCCAGCAGCACGTCCGGGCTCGCGCCGGCGAGGAGGTCGCGGGCCAGGTGTTCCAGGTGACGCTCGTGGGCTCTGCCCCGGGCGGCCAGTTCATCGGCGTGGCCCGCGGCGCTCGCGGCGGAGAGCTCGTCGATGTAGGCGAAGGTCAGCTCGGCGAACTTGGCGACCTCGGCGGCGGGCAGACCCGCGGGTACGGCACCCGCTGCCAGACATCGCCAGGCGACCCGGGCGCCGACGCGGTAGGCGCTGAGCAGGGCGTCCATGGAACGGCCGTCGCGCACCTCGCCGCGGCCCAGCTCGTAGGCGGCGTCCCCGGCGTCGCCGCCTGTGGCATTCCCGCTCGCAAGGTCCAGGTAGTGCCCCAGGGCGGTGCGGACGGCTCTGCGGATCGTGGCGCCCATGCGGCCCGACAAGGCATGGGCGTAGGGGGGAACCTCGTCGATGATCGCCTGGACGACTTCGTCGGCGGTGGTCTTGAGTGCGGCCCGAAGGGCGGTGACCGTCGTCTCATCCAGGGTCAGTTCGCTGGCCCTCCGGATTGCATAGCTCATTTTTTGTTCCCTGCGAACAATTCAGCCGACCAGATTTACGTCCTGTGGTCAGGACTTTACGCCTGGAGGCGCAGCAAGCTGGAGTCATGACGAGTACAGCCCTCCGCGGCAGGGCGTGGAAACTGCTGGAGATGGTCACGACGCCGCTGCTGCCGTCGGACTACCTCGATCTGGTCAGCCCGCTCCGTACGGGCGCTGACCTGCGTGGGCGCATCGAGGCCGTGCACTCCGAGACCGATGACGCCGCGACTGTCGTGATCAGGCCGGGGCGAGGCTGGCACGGCCACACAGCCGGCCAGTACGTGCGGATCGGGGTCGACGTCGATGGGGTGCGCCTGTGGCGTGCCTACTCCATCACCTCGCCGACGAACCGCCGGGACGGCCGCATCACGATCACCGTCAAGGCGATCCCGGACGGCAAGGTCAGCAATCACCTGGTCCGCAGGGCGAAACCGGGCACGCTGATCCAGCTCGACCAGGCGACCGGTGACTTCGTCCTGCCGCAGGCCAAGCCCGCCAAGGTGCTCTACCTGACGGCCGGCAGTGGCATCACGCCCGTGATGGGCATGCTGCGCGACATCGAACTCGACGACGTCGTCATGGTCCACTGCGCGCCACAGCCTCAGGACGTGATCTTCCGCAAGGAACTGCACAGCCTGGTCGCGGACAAGAAGCTTCGGCTCACCGAGGTGCACACCGACACGGACGGCAAGCTCGACATCGCCCGTCTCCAAGAGCTCGTGCCCGACTGGGCCGAGCGCGAGACCTGGGCGTGCGGGCCCGCAGGTCTGCTCGACGCCGCCGAGGAGCACTGGGGAGAGCACGGCGTCCATGAGCGCCTGCACACCGAACGCTTCCGCCCCGGCATCGTCGTCGCCGGCGACGGTGGCGAGGTCACGTTCAGCGCCACCGGCAAGACCATCGACGCGGACGGCGCCACGCCGTTGCTGGACATCGGCGAGGAGATCGGCGTGCTCATGCCCTCCGGGTGCCGTATGGGCATCTGCTTCGGGTGCGTCACGCCGCTCAAGGCCGGCGCTGTCCGCGACCTGCGTACCGGCGAGATCACCGAGGCCGAGCCGGGCGTCCTCATCCAGACCTGTGTGTCCGCCGCGGCGGGCCCCTGCGACATCGAACGGTAGGAGCACCTTGACCGCCATCGACCCCACCGCCCACCTGACCGCGGAGCAGATCGAGGAACTGGGACGCGAGCTGGACGCCATCCGCGACGAGGTGATCGCCGACCGCGGCGAGAAGGACGCCGCCTACATCCGGCGGGTCATCTCGGCGCAGCGCAAGCTGGAGCTGGTCAGCAGGGGTGTGCTGCTGTTCTCGATCTTCCCGCCCGCGTGGCTGATCGGCACCGCCGGGCTGTCCGTGGCGAAGATCATGGACAACATGGAGATCGGCCACAACGTCCTGCACGGCCAGTGGGACTGGATGCGGGACCCGAAGATCCACTCCACCACCTGGGAGTGGGATCACGTCTCGCCGTCCGATCAGTGGAAGCACTCGCACAACGAGCTGCACCACACGTACACGAACGTGATCGGCAAGGACAACGACCTCGGCTACGGCATCATGCGCGTCGACGAGGACCAGAAGTGGCACCCCTTCCACCTCGGCCAGCCGCTGTGGAACTTCCTCAACGCCTGCTTCTTCGAGTACGGCATCGCAGCGTACGACCTGGAGCTCGGCAAGAACCTCAGCAAGCGCCGCCGCAAGAACCCGGAGTTCCGCGCGCGGGCCAGGGCCGTCGGCCGCAAGATCCGTAAGCAGGTACTCAAGGACTACGTGATCCACCCGCTGCTGTCGGGCCCGTCGTTCCTCCCCACACTCGCCGCCACGTTCACCGCGAACCTGGTCCGCAACCTCTGGACCCACTCGGTGATCATGTGCGGGCATTTCCCCGAGGGCGTACAGGTCTTCGAGCGCCGGTCGATCACGGGCGAGACACGCGGCCAGTGGTACCTGCGCCAGATGATGGGCTCGGCGAACATCAGCGGCAGCAAGGCCATGCACTTCATGACCGGCAACCTGTCGCACCAGATCGAGCACCACCTGTTCCCGGACCTGCCGAGCAACCGGTACGCCGAGGCCGCGGTGAAGGTGCGCGCGCTGTTCGAGAAGTACGAGCTGGAGTACGTCACCGGCCCGCTGCCCAAGCAGGTGTTCTCCGCGTGGCACAAGGTCTTCCGGCTCGCACTGCCGAACAGGCAGCCCAAGGTCGGTACGCCGGACCGTGAGCAGGACCTCATCGCCGCCTGACTCCCCTGCCGCATCTCAAGCCCTTGGGCGACGTCACTGCTGCCACACGACGGCCTACTCGGCCAGTGGAGTCCGCTGCTGCCCAGGTCCTACAGGTTGGTGAGCGCACACCGGACAGCAACTGAGTGGGAGCTTCTCTCCGGTTCTACGACGAACCCACGGCAGATGAGAGGGGCGACGAGGTGGACTATGACTTGGTATGAGCAGGTCGCCGGTACAAGCACGGCCGGGGGCGGCGCGGCAGGCCTTCTTTTGAGCTGCTGTACACCCCGGCCTGGCCGGCGACCGAAGCCGGTCGGCGACACCCGGATTCTGTTCCGGGCCAACAAGAAAGCCCCGGGCGGCTGGCCTGGGGCTCTTTCGTGGAGCGGGTGACGAGAATCGAACTCGCGCTCTGAGCTTGGGAAGCTCATGTTCTACCATTAAACTACACCCGCAGAGCATGCCGATCACCGGCGCTGCATCGTTCCACACTCTACCCCATGTCAGGCCCCCGGCGGATGAGCCGTGGGGCCTTCGTGTCGTGTGCGTGGTGGGGGAGTGGGTGTGGACGGGGGTGTGATGGGCGGGAGTTGGGGGCGTAGCGTGGGTGGTCGGAGTGCCGCGTGGAGTGGCGTCCCGTTCATCCCCTAATGTGGCTTTCTCGTCCATATGTGGTTGGGGAAGGGACTTGATGGAGTCGATGGAGCGCACCGTCGTCCGCTGTGCCGAAGGGCACGTTTTCGCTATCTCGTCGTTCCCGATGCAGCAGCTCGGGGCCGGCCGGATCGGGCCCGGGCGGTTGATCCGGTGTCCCCGGTGTGCCCGGTTGCGGCAGGCCGTGCCGGTGGCGTTCGAGAAGCGGTAGTGCGGTGGAGCAGGGCCGGGAGCAGGAGCGTGGGTAGAGAGCGGTAGGGCGTCGGGCGGAGGGTGTCGGCAGGCGCGCGGGTGGTCCGGTTGGGGCGGGCTCGCGCGTTCTGCGTATCCTCGGGACGTGCTTCTCTCAGACAAGGACATCCGGGCCGAGATCGACTCCGGCCGCGTCCGTATCGATCCGTACGACCCTTCGATGGTGCAGCCGTCGAGCATCGACGTGCGGCTGGACCGCTACTTCCGGGTGTTCGAGAACCACCGGTACCCGCACATCGACCCGGCGGTGGAACAGCCTGATCTGACCCGTACCGTCGAGCCCGAAGGCGACGAGGCGTTCATCCTGCACCCCGGCGAGTTCGTGCTGGCGTCCACGTACGAGGTGATCTCGCTCCCCGACGATCTGGCCTCGCGGCTGGAGGGCAAGAGCTCGCTCGGGCGGCTCGGTCTGGTGACGCACTCGACGGCCGGGTTCATCGACCCCGGGTTCTCCGGGCACGTGACCCTGGAGCTGTCGAACCTCGCGACCCTGCCCATAAAGCTCTGGCCGGGGATGAAGATCGGGCAGCTGTGCCTGTTCAAGCTGACCTCGTCCTCCGAGTTCCCGTACGGCTCCGAGCGGTACGAGTCGCGGTACCAGGGGCAGCGGGGGCCGACGGCCTCGCGGTCGTTCCAGAACTTCCATCGGACCCAGGTGTGATCAATCATGGCTAGTGACGTGCGGGAAAACCTGACCTACGAGGGCTTCGGACGGGCCGTGCGCGAGCTGGCGCAGACCGTCGCCGATGATGGCTATGAGCCTGATGTGGTTCTGAGCATCGCGCGTGGCGGGGTGTTCGTCGCCGGTGGGCTTGCCTACGCGCTCGACTGCAAGAACATCCATCTGGTGAATGTGGAGTTCTACACGGGCGTCGGGACCACCCTGGAGATGCCCGTCATGCTGGCGCCCGTGCCCAACGCGATCGACTTCTCCGAGAAGAAGGTCCTGATCGCGGATGACGTCGCCGATACGGGCAAGACCCTCAAGCTCGTCCACGACTTCTGCGTCGACCATGTCGCCGAGGTGCGCAGCGCCGTCATCTACGAGAAGTCCCACTCCCTCGTGAAGTGCGAGTACGTGTGGAAGAAGACCGATCAGTGGATCAACTTCCCGTGGAGCGTGGAGAAGCCCGTCGTGCGGCGGGACGGGCAGGTTCTCGACGCGTAGGGCCTGTCGAGGCAAGACCTGTGCAGAAGGCCCCGGAACGCTTCCGCGTTCCGGGGCCTTCTTGCGCGTCACTCGCTCAGATCGTGCCCAGCTTGATGATCGACAGCAGCGCGATCAGCTGGATCGCCGATGCTCCCAGCGCCTTCGGCCACGGCAGGTCGTGCGACTTGCTGACCATCGACGTGAACAGCGCCCCCGCCGCCAGCCAGGTCAGCCAGCCCACGATCTGGACCAGGGAGTTCTCGCCGCCCAGGAAGAGGGCGAAGAGCAGTCGCGGGGCGTCGGTCATCGACATGATCAGCATCGACAGGCCCACCGTCGGCTGCCACGAGCCCGTGCCGCCGAGCTGGCGGGCCAGGGTGTGGGTCACCGCGCCGAGGACCAGGCCGCCGATGACGAAGCCGATGCCGGTGAACAGGACGTACGGGATGGCCGTCGAGATCGTCGCGTTGATCGCTTCTTCGCGGGCCTGGTCGAAGCCGAACAGCGCGAGCAGACCGTAGACGAAGGTGACGACCAGCGCCGGGCCCCAGACCGGGTAGTCCCGCATCTGCCAGAACGTCGGACCCGGGCGGGTCACGATGCCGGTCAGCAGTTCCTTCCAGCGCAGCCGCGGGCCCGCCGGCTGGGCGGGGGCGGAACCGGCGCGGTAGGTGTTGCCGTCGCCGTACGGGTCCTCGTCGACGCGGAACGCCTGCGTGTGGCCCGGGTTGTTGGCGTACGGGTCGTGGGGCGCGGGGTCGGCGTAGGGGTCGCCGAAGTACTCCGGTTCGCCGTGGCCGCCGCCGTGACCGTGCCGGCCGTCGTGGCCGCCCTGGCCGTGCGGACGGCCGCCGTGCCCGCCGTAGCCGCCCTGTCCGCCCTGGCCGTGTCCCGCGTAGCCGCCGTCGTTGTACGAAGGGCCCTGCGGGGCTCCGTACGGCGGTGGCGCGGCGCCGTTGCCCGGGCCTCCTGCCGTCGGCCACGGCTGAGCACCGTACGGCGGCTGTGGTGCCTGCCCTCCGTACGGCTGCTGCCGCTGCTGCGGTTGTTGCGGGGTGCGGTTGTCCCGGCCGCGTCCGATCCTGAATCCAGCCACCCGTCGAACGTACCTGGTCCCCGGGGGTGGGGAGTGGGGGCCGGGGGAACCCGTCCGCCATTGCGGCCGAGCTGTGACATCCCCTAGGGGCCGCACCCCGGGGCCCGGGAGGGGGAGTTCAGGGGAGGAACAGCTTCGTGGAGAAGGTGACGGCGGGCTCGGCCGTGTTACCCGCCGTGTAGAGGGCGATCAGGTCCTGCCGCTCGCCCCGGTACGTCCGCACCACCGTGTCCGGCTTCCTGTCGCCGTCGTAGTCGCCGTGGTCCAGGAGGGCGGTGCGGGTGGCGCCCGTCGTCTTCAGCGGTGCGGTGGGGAGGTCTTCCGCGGCGAACGCGTACGCGCTGCCGGGACCCGCCGGGCCCTTCGCGGAGCCGAGGAGGAGGGTGCCCTTGCCCGCCTGGCCGGGGGCGTGCGGGCGGGCGGCGGCGACGAGGTCGTCGTAACCGTCCTTGTTGGTGTCGGTCCTGGGCTCGGGGGCGTAGAGGTACGGGCCGCCGTCGGGCAGCAGTTCCGCGCTGCGCGGGGCGCCGGTGCGGGTGAAGGGGCCGTGCAGGAAGGTGACCTGGCCGGCGCTGGCGGTGACCGCGAGGTCGGCCTTGCCGTCGCCGTCGAAGTCGCCGCACACCGGCTGCTCGGGCCATTCGTCGCCGAACCGGGCCTTCTGCGGGATGCGTACGGTGACCGCCTTGCCTATCAGGCCCTGCGGGGAGCCGAAGAGGATCTGGAGGGGGACGGGCGGGGCGCCGATGCCGTTGTACGGGGGGTCGGTGGAGACGATCAGGTCGGTGAAGCCGTCCCGGTCCAGGTCGCAGGCCGCCTCGGCGTCGAACGCGGCGGGCAGGGTGTCGCCGGACTTCGCCGCGTTCGCCCGGGCGCTCAGCAGTTGCCGGGCGGCCGGGTCCAGGGGGCGGCCCGGGGCGTCGGAGCCGTACACGATGCCGATGCCCGCGTCGTCGCCGTGGCTGTCCTCGGGGGCCTTCACCAGGTCGTCGATGACCAGGTCGCGGTGGCCGTCGCCGTTGAAGTCGTACGAGACACGGCTGCCGGTGCCGCGCGGGACGGGGGTGCGCGCCGTGCCCGCCTGGGCCTGGGTACGCGACTGGGACCGGGACTGTGCCGCCGGCGGGGTGTCGCCGTTCTTGCCGCCGGACGCGGAGGACGGGCCCGCGCAGGCCGTGAGCGCCAGCAGCAGGGCCGTACAGCCCGCGGCGAGGGCCGTCACCCTGCTGGTGACCGCTGCCTGCGGGTGCTCGGTGCTGGTGCGTGTGCGCACGGGGGCCTCGTTCGTCGGTCGTCGTTCGTGAACCGGTGTCCCCGCCGCCGGGGAGGTGTTCCAGGAGGTGTTCCGGGAGCTGTGGCGGTAGCCGTCGCGGGTTTCTCCGGGGCACATGATGCTCCAGATACGTCGTCGCGTACATGTCCGAGTTCACAGTTCGCCTGCGGCGGTCGTCACGTCCGGCAGGCGGAGTCCCGGGGTCCCGGGCACGGAAAAGCGGCCGGTCCTGCCCCCGAGGCAGGTCCGGCCGCTCATCGCGTCGATGCGCTACATCACTTTGCCGGTTCGGGCTCCGGCGCGTCCACCTGCTCCTGCTCGCCCGCGGGGTCGGCCGGCGTCTTCACGGACTCCAGGAGGAGCTGCGAGACGTCCACGACCTGGATGGACTCCTTCGCCTGGCCGTCGTTCTTCTTGCCGTTGACCGAGTCGGTCAGCATGACGAGGCAGAACGGGCAGGCGGTGGAGACGATGTCCGGGTTGAGGGCGAGGGCTTCGTCGACGCGCTCGTTGTTGACGCGCTTGCCGATCCGCTCCTCCATCCACATCCGGGCGCCGCCGGCGCCGCAGCAGAAGCCGCGCTCCTTGTGGCGGTGCATCTCCTCGTTCCGCAGGCCCGGGACCTTCGCGATGATCTCGCGCGGCGGGGTGTAGATCTTGTTGTGACGGCCCAGGTAGCACGGGTCGTGGTACGTGATCAGGCCCTCGACCGGGGTCACCGGGATCAGCTTGCCCTCGTCGATGAGGTGCTGGAGCAGCTGGGTGTGGTGGATGACCTCGTACTCGCCGCCGAGCTGCGGGTACTCGTTCGCGATCGTGTTGAAGCAGTGCGGGCAGGTCGCGACGATCTTCTTCGACGACTTGGGCTTCTTCGTCGTCTCGTCTTCGTCGTCCTCGCCGTACGCCATGTTCAGCATGGCCACGTTCTCCTGGCCGAGCTGCTGGAAGAGCGGCTCGTTGCCCAGGCGGCGGGCGGAGTCACCGGTGCACTTCTCGTCGCCGCCCATGATCGCGAACTTGACGCCCGCGATGTGCAGCAGCTCCGCGAAGGCCTTGGTGGTCTTCTTGGCCCGGTCCTCCAGGGCGCCCGCGCAGCCGACCCAGTAGAGGTAGTCGACCTCGGTGAGGTCCTCGACGTCCTTGCCGACGATCGGGACCTCGAAGTCGACCTCCTTGGTCCACTCGACGCGGGCCTTCTTGGCCAGCCCCCAGGGGTTGCCCTTCTTCTCCAGGTTCTTGAGCATCGTGCCCGCCTCGGACGGGAACGCGGACTCGATCATCACCTGGTAGCGGCGCATGTCGACGATGTGGTCGATGTGCTCGATGTCGACCGGGCACTGCTCGACGCAGGCGCCGCAGGTGGTGCAGGACCACAGGACGTCCGGGTCGATGACGCCGTTCTCCTCGGCGGTCCCGATCAGCGGACGCTCGGCCTCGGCGAGGGCGGCCGCGGGAACGTCCTTGAGCTGCTCCTCGGTGGCCTTCTCATTGCCTTCCATGTCCTTGCCGCCGCCGGCCAGGAGGTAGGGGGCCTTGGCGTGCGCGTGGTCGCGCAGCGACATGATCAGGAGCTTCGGCGAGAGCGGCTTGCCGGTGTTCCACGCGGGGCACTGCGACTGGCAGCGGCCGCACTCGGTGCAGGTGGAGAAGTCGAGGATGCCCTTCCAGGAGAACTGCTCGACCTGGGAGACGCCGAAGACCGCATCCTCGGCCGGGTCCTCCCAGTCGATCTCCTTGCCGCCCGTCGTCATCGGCTGGAGCGCGCCGAGCGCGACGTCGCCGTCGGCGTTCCGCTTGAACCAGATGTTCGGGAAGCCGAGGAAGCGGTGCCAGGCGACACCCATGTTGGTGTTGAGGCCGACGGTGATCGCCCAGATCATCGTCGTACCGAGCTTGATCATCGCGAACAGGTAGACCAGGTTCTGCAGCGTTTCGACGCTCAGCCCCTTGAAGGCCAGCACCAGGGGGTACGAGGCGAAGTACGCGGGCCCGTAGCTGTCCACGTGGTGCAGGGCGCCCTCAAGGCCGCGGAGCAGCATGATCGCGGCGCCGATGATCAGGATGATCGCCTCGACGAAGTACGCCTGGCCCATCTTCGAACCGGTGAAGCGCGACTTGCGGCCCGCCCGCGTGGGCAGGTTCAGCTGGCGGATCGCGATCAGGACGAGGATGCCGAGGGTCGTACCGAGCGCGATGAACTCGATGTAGACCTCGTACGGCAGGAAGGTGCCGATGTACGGCAGCACCCAGTCGGCCTTGAACAGCTGGCCGTACGCCGTGACGATCGTCAGGCCCAGGGTCAGAAAGCCGACCGCGACGAACCAGTGGGCGACGCCCACGATTCCCCAGCGGTTCATGCGGGTATGGCCGACGAACTCCTTGATCAAGGTGATCGTCCGCTGCTTGGGGTCGTCGGTGCGGCTGCCTGCCGGTACCGCTTGTCCGAGACGGACGAAGCGGTAGATCTGCGCGACGGCTCGGGTGATGAGCGCAACGCCGACGACCGTCAGCACCAGCGACACGATGATCGCGGCGAGTTGCATTTTGGGGGCTCCTCGGGCCTGCGAGAGCGGGGTCCAGTGGCTACTGCCCGCTACTACTAAGCAGTAACTTAATTAGTCTGTGCTGACACTATCCACTTAGTCCACCCCGCTGCAGCCGGGCGGGCGGTGATCTGTGTCGCTCAGGTGTGCCTTGGTTCGGCGGACCTTCCGGAGCCCCGATCGCAGTGGACCGCGTACGGCTTCGGCGAGGACCGCCAGATCGAGTACGACTCCATGGTGCTCTGCGTAGTGCTGGTCCAGCAGGGCGGGGTCGTCCCACGGCATCCCGGAGCGGGCGCGGACCTGGGCCAGTCCGGTCAGGCCCGGCCGCAACTCCTGCCGCCACTGCCTGGCCCCCGGACCTGCGGCGCGTGGGTCGCCCGGGGCCAGCGGGGCGGGTCCGACCAGGGAAAGTTCGCCGCGCACGACGTGCGGAAGCCGGGAGAACAGGTCCAGCCGGAGCCTGCGGGTGCGCAGGGTGCGCAGTTCGAAGACCCGGCCGCCCAGACCGGTCCGGGGCCTGCGGTCCCAGGCGCCGCCCGGGGTCCGCCGCGCGGTCAGGACGAGGGCCGCCACGGCGACGGCGGGGGCGGTCAGGATCAGCAGGAAGATGCCGAGAATCAGGTCCAGTGCGCGTTCGGCCGTCGTGCGTGGCAGGAAGCGGTCAGCCAGCCGCCCGGCCCGGTCGGTGAGGCCGGCCAGGCGTGCGGCGGGGCGCGAGGGGAAGTGGCTCCTGGCCGTTCCGGTCACTGTCGGGAGGGGGCGGGGCTTCTCCTCGTACGGATGGGGCTTCTCCTCGTACGGGTGGGGGTCGCGCTCGTGCGGGTGGGGGTCGCGCTCGTACGGATGGGGGTCGCGCGGCTCCGTGACGTTCGGCGCCGCGCGGGGTCGGGGTGGTCGGCCCTGATTCCTCCGGCTCTTCCGGTTCTTCTGCCGTACGCGCGGCTTCCTCGCGTTCTGCATCGCGTCCGCCCGGGGTTCGAGGTTCGATGGTGTGACGATCCACGGTGAAACCTGCCGGTCGGTGACGGTTGTGACCGTCTCACGGCATTTTGTGACAGAACGATCCCACGGTGAGACGGTGGGGTGGGTGGTGCGCGAGGGGTGTGGCGTGCGCGGGTGGGGTGGTGGGGCGGCGTCGCGGGCGCAGATGTGCTCGGGATAAGCACTTAAGTTGAGCGTAAGGGACTCAGGTCTGTTGACTCATGGACCGGCGTCATGCATTCTTGAGTCAGATCCACTCAAGTAGTCAGTTGGAGGAATTGAAATGGCACGTGCGGTCGGCATCGACCTGGGCACGACTAACTCCGTCGTCAGCGTTCTCGAAGGCGGCGAGCCCACCGTCATCACCAACGCCGAAGGCGCCAGGACCACGCCGTCCGTCGTCGCCTTCGCCAAGAACGGCGAGGTGCTCGTCGGCGAGGTCGCGAAGCGCCAGGCGGTCACCAACGTCGACAGGACCATCCGCTCCGTCAAGCGCCACATGGGCACTGACTGGAAGATCGACCTGGACGGCAAGAGCTTCAACCCGCAGCAGATGAGCGCCTTCATCCTGCAGAAGCTGAAGCGCGACGCCGAGTCCTACCTGGGCGAGAAGGTGACCGACGCGGTCATCACCGTCCCGGCGTACTTCAACGACTCCGAGCGTCAGGCGACCAAGGAGGCCGGTGAGATCGCGGGCCTCAACGTCCTGCGCATCGTCAACGAGCCGACCGCCGCCGCCCTGGCGTACGGCCTCGACAAGGACGACCAGACGATCCTCGTCTTCGACCTCGGTGGCGGCACCTTCGACGTGTCCCTCCTGGAGATCGGTGACGGCGTCGTCGAGGTGAAGGCCACCAACGGTGACAACCACCTCGGTGGTGACGACTGGGACCAGCGCGTCGTCGACTACCTGGTGAAGCAGTTCGCCAACGGGCACGGCGTGGACCTGTCCAAGGACAAGATGGCTCTCCAGCGTCTCCGCGAGGCCGCGGAGAAGGCGAAGATCGAGCTCTCGTCCTCGACCGAGACCACGATCAACCTGCCCTACATCACGGCGTCCGCCGAGGGCCCGCTGCACCTGGACGAGAAGCTCACGCGCTCGCAGTTCCAGCAGCTGACCGCGGACCTCCTGGACCGCTGCAAGACCCCGTTCCACAACGTCATCAAGGACGCGGGCATCCAGCTCTCCGAGATCGACCACGTCGTTCTCGTCGGTGGCTCCACCCGTATGCCCGCCGTCGCCGAGCTCGTCAAGGAGCTGACCGGCGGCCAGGAGGCCAACAAGGGTGTGAACCCGGACGAGGTCGTCGCCATCGGCGCCTCGCTCCAGGCCGGTGTCCTCAAGGGCGAGGTCAAGGACGTCCTGCTCCTCGACGTCACCCCGCTGTCCCTCGGCATCGAGACCAAGGGAGGGATCATGACCAAGCTCATCGAGCGCAACACCACGATCCCGACCAAGCGTTCCGAGATCTTCACGACGGCCGAGGACAACCAGCCGTCCGTGCAGATCCAGGTCTACCAGGGCGAGCGCGAGATCGCGGCGTACAACAAGAAGCTCGGGATGTTCGAGCTGACCGGTCTGCCGCCGGCCCCGCGCGGGGTGCCGCAGATCGAGGTCGCCTTCGACATCGACGCCAACGGCATCATGCACGTCGCCGCCAAGGACCTCGGCACCGGCAAGGAGCAGAAGATGACCGTCACCGGCGGCTCCTCGCTGCCGAAGGACGAGGTCAACCGGATGCGCGAAGAGGCCGAGAAGTACGCGGAGGAGGACCACGCCCGCCGCGAGGCCGCCGAGTCGCGCAACCAGGGCGAGCAGCTCGTCTACCAGACGGAGAAGTTCCTCAAGGACAACGAGGACAAGGTCCCCGCGGACGTCAAGACGGAGGTGGAGACCGCTGTCGGCGAGCTGAAGGAGAAGCTCAAGGGCGAGGACTCCGCCGAGATCCGTACGGCCACCGAGAAGGTCGCGGCCGTCTCCCAGAAGCTGGGTCAGGCGATGTACGCCAACGCCCAGGCCGAGGGTGCGGCCCCGGGCGCCGAGGCCCCGGGCGACGGCCAGGCCAAGGCCGACGACGACGTCGTCGACGCCGAGATCGTGGACGACGAGAAGGACACCAAGGGCGGTGCGGCGTGACCGAGGAGACTCCGGGCTTCGAGGAGAAGCCCGACGTCCCCTCCGGCGCCACCCCTGATGACGCCGAGCCGAAGGCTGCCGCACCCTCCGAGGAGGAGGCGGCGGCCCCGGCCGGGGACACCGACCCGTCCGTCGGTCTGACCGCACAGCTGGACCAGGTACGCACCGCGCTCGGCGAGCGCACCGCGGACCTCCAGCGGCTGCAGGCCGAGTACCAGAACTACCGCCGCCGCGTCGAGCGGGACCGGGTGACGGTCAAGGAGATCGCTGTCGCGAACCTCCTGTCCGAGCTCCTGCCCGTGCTCGACGACGTCGGCCGCGCGCGGGAACACGGCGAGCTGGTCGGCGGCTTCAAGTCGGTCGCCGAATCGCTGGAGACCACCGTCGCGAAGCTGGGCCTCCAGCAGTTCGGCAAGGAGGGCGAGCCCTTCGACCCGACGATCCACGAGGCCCTGATGCACAGCTACGCGCCGGACGTCACCGAGACGACCTGCGTGGCGATCCTGCAGCCGGGGTATCGCATCGGCGAGCGCACCATCCGCCCCGCGCGGGTGGCCGTCGCCGAGCCGCAGCCGGGCGCCACGCCCGCCGCGGCCAAGGAAGAGAAGACAGACGACGAGGAGAGCGGTGGCACCGAGGAGGTCTGACGGCAACGCGTCTGATCACCACGGTGCACACCGACCGGCCCGGCGGCCGGCCCACGGGCCGGCCGCTCGGCCGATCGTCCGGAAGGAGGGACGTCGATGAGCACGAAGGACTTCGTCGAGAAGGACTACTACAAGGTCCTCGGCGTCCCGAAGGACGCCACCGACGCCGAGGTCAAGAAGGCGTACCGGAAGCTCGCCCGCGAGTTCCACCCGGACGCCAACAAGGGTGACGCCAAGGCGGAGGAGCGCTTCAAGGAGATCTCCGAGGCGAACGACGTCCTCGGCGACCCCAAGAAGCGCAAGGAGTACGACGAGGCGCGCGCCCTCTTCGGCAACGGCGGCTTCCGGGCCGGCCCCGGTGGTGCGGGCGGCAACTTCAACTTCGACCTGGGCGACCTCTTCGGCGGGGGCGCCCCGGGCGGCGGACAGGGCGGTGCGGGCGGCGGCTTCGGCGGCGGCGGAGGCGGTCTCGGCGACGTCTTCGGCGGGCTGTTCAACCGCGGCGGCACCGGCACCCGCGTACAGCCGAAGCGCGGCCAGGACATCGAGTCCGAGGTGACGCTCAGCTTCACCGAGGCGGTCGACGGGGCCACGGTCCCGCTGCGGATGTCCAGCCAGGCGCCCTGCAAGGCGTGTTCCGGCACCGGCGACAAGAACGGCACCCCCAGGGTCTGCCCGACCTGTGTCGGCACCGGCCAGGTCTCGCGCGGCAGCGGCGGCGGCTTCTCGCTCACCGACCCCTGTGTGGACTGCAAGGGCCGGGGCCTCATCGCCCAGGACCCCTGCGACGTCTGCAAGGGCAGCGGCCGGGCGAAGTCGGCGCGCACCATGCAGGTGCGGATCCCGGCGGGCGTCTCCGACGGCCAGCGGATCCGGCTGCGCGGCAAGGGCGGCGCGGGCGAACGCGGCGGCCCGGCCGGCGATCTGTACGTCGTCGTCCACGTCGACGCCCACCCGGTCTTCGGCCGCAAGGGCGACAACCTCACGGTCACCGTGCCCGTCACGTACCCGGAGGCGACGCTCGGCGGCGAGGTCAAGGTCCCCACCCTCGGCGGTCCGCCGGTCACCCTGAAACTTCCCGCCGGCACCCCCAACGGGCGTACGATGCGCGCCCGGGGCAAGGGTGCGGTGCGCAAGGACGGCACCCGCGGAGACCTGCTGGTCACCGTGGAGGTCGCGGTCCCCAGGGACCTGGGCCAGGAGGCCAGGGACGCCCTGGAGGCCTACCGGAAGGCGACCGCGGACGAGGACCCGCGGGCGGAACTGTTCCAGGCCGCGAAGGGAGCTTGAGATGGACGGCCGTCGACGCAATCCGTACCAGCTGACCGATGAGACCCCGGTGTACGTGATCTCGATCGCGGCCCAGCTCTCGGGTCTCCACCCGCAGACACTGCGCCAGTACGACCGTCTCGGCCTGGTCTCCCCGGACCGTACGGCCGGGCGCGGCCGTCGCTACTCGGCCCGTGACATCGAGCTGCTGCGCACCGTGCAGCAGCTGTCGCAGGACGAGGGCATCAACCTCGCCGGCATCAAGCGGATCATCGAGCTGGAGAACCAGGTCGCGGCCCTCCAGCAGCGCGTCGCCGAGCTCTCGGCGGCGGTGGACGGCGCGGCGGTCGCCATGCAGCAGCGCGAGGCCCAGGTGCACGCCTCGTACCGCCGGGACCTGGTGCCGTACCAGGACGTCCAGCAGACCAGCGCGCTGGTGGTCTGGCGGCCGAAGCCGAAGCGGCCGACGGACTAGCGGGACCCTTCAGCGGTACGCGGACGGGGCCGGGAGAGCGGATGGACGCTTTCCCGGCCCCGTCTCGTGTCCGGGGGCGTGGGGCGGCGGGGCCTACGGCCCGGTGGGCCTACGGCAGGGCGGTGCTGATCGCGTCGACCGCCATCATCCACATCGGCTGGCCGCCGGTGCCGAACGCGGCGGCCAGGGCGTAGCCGATCGCGGCGTCGAGCGGCTCGACGGCGGCCCCGTCCCGCCACTCGGCGATGACCCGCCGGTCGCCGTCCGAGGAGAAGTCCCCGATGTGCTTGCCGTCGCGGGTCAGCCGGCTGCTCGGGATCGAGTCGGGCACGAGGCGGTAGGACGTATCCGCGCAGCGGACGTCGACCCGGTAGGAGCGGCGGCGGAGCTTGCCCTCCCCGGGCGTGATCGTGGCGTCCCGGCCGTCGACGGTGAGGGTGAGCCGGCGGGGGTCGCGGGTGCCGATGACGATGTGGTCGTCGACCTCGGCGCCGGGGGCGCGGGTGAGGACGACGCGGGGGATCCCCTCGCCGCTCACGATGAGCATCTCGTTCTGCTCGCCGGTGAGTTCGACCAGGATGTCCCCGTGGTGGTCGTCCTCGACGGCGGCGGGTGCGGGGGTGGTGTCGGTCATCTGGGCTTCGTGGTCCTTCTGTCGTACGGGAGGCGTTCACCAGTTCGGTCAGGACTGGCGTACGGAATTCTCGCAGGACGCGACGGTGGAGCGGGGGTCCCGGTCTGCCCGGCCTCCCTCGGCCACGAGCGTGACGGTACGCATGAGTTGGCGCCGGTTGTCGCCGGCCGTGAGGACGTGTGCCGCGCCGTTGCTGCGGGCCACCTCGGCGATGGCCCGATCGTCCGGCTCGACGAAGACGGCGAACGCCTGGTGGAGCGCCAACTCCCGGAGTACGTACAGCTGGTTGCGCAGCGGCTCGGCCCGGCCCGAGCGGGCGTCCAGCAGGATCACGTCCGGCCGGTGTACGGCGACGCAGGGCAGCAGGGAGTCCGGCGAGTGCCAGGGCGCGACGGTCACCTGCCCGGTCGCCTGCAGCGTCGCCCGGATCGTCCGGTGGAACGTCACATCGTCGGTTGCCAGGACGGCCTGGATCACGGTTCCCCCTGCGGACGACGGACCGGGTGGGCCGGGTGGGCCGGGTGGGCCGGGTGGGTCCGGTGGTCACCACGATGCCGTGTGGGCGGCGGGCCGGCCACCCTCAGCTTGCTGCAGTGCACCATCAGGACCGGTCGGCCTCCCATTGCATTGGTGTCAGTGCTCGCGTCGGTCGGCTTCCGCGATGCCGGACCGGGCGAGGAGTGCGCCGAGGTGGGTGCGGCTGGTGGCGCCGAGGGTCTGCATGAGTTTGGCGATGTGGGCGCGGCAGGTGCGGACGCTGATGCCCATCTTGCGGGCCACGACGTCGTCGACGTGGCCTTCGGCGAGGAGGCGGGCGATGCTGCGTTGTACGGCGGTGACCGGGACGTCCGGTGCCGCCGTGTGATGGTTCTCGGCCAGCGGGACGGCTTGCGCCCACAGGACTTCGTAGACCTGGATGAGGTAGGCGACCAGGGCCGGGTGTCTGATCCGCAGGGCGGTGTTGCGGTCGGCGGATGCGGGGATGTAGGCGACCGTCCGGTCGATGATGATCAGGCGCTCGACGGTGAGCTCGGTCGTGCGTACCGAAAGGTGCTTGGCCGGTACCTGGGACAGATAGTCCCTGACGGAGCTGCTGTACCGGGCCGGGTGTTGGTAGATGTGCCTGATCCGGGCTCCGCGTCGAATGGCGGTCTGGGCATTGGCCAGAGCCGCTCGCAGTGTTTCGGCGGGCCGATTGCTGCCTGGCTGGGCCGTCAGGATTTCATCGGTGGCCGTGGCCGTGGCTTCATCGATGGATGCCTGAATGGCTGCGATCCCCTCCAGGACGGTGATCGCCAGGTTGGGGTCGTCGTGGGCGACGGAGGTCAGAGGCAAGAGGGCTTGGCTGAGGGCGGTGGCGAGGCGCAGGCGCTCGTCGATCTCCCGGGAGACGGGCTGCAGCAGGTGGGCCAGGGCGGCAGACGGTGGCACGGGGCGCATCCATGTGTCGTCCCACGGGTCGGGATGGAGCAGCGCCAGATCGACGAGGCAGGGCACGGCGTTGAGCTCGGCCCGAGGAACACGCCCTGTCCGAAGGGCTTCCCGGTACACACGCAGAGCCGGTTCGCACACTTCGGTGTTCAGGTGAGGATGGGCCGGTCTGCTTTCGTCTGTACCCATTTGGGATCCCCCTGCTTTGTGCAGTGCAACAAGTGGACGGTGGCGCCAGGGTAGTTGTGCAGGGAATCTGGATGTGTCGCAGGGAGACGGGGGCCTTCGATGCGATCTGGGCGTGGCTGCACTCTCCCCCTTGTGCGGTCACGCCTGGGCCCGGGATGGGTGATCCCGCGGTCAGGAATCCGCTTCCAGGATTCCCGACCGCGCGATCAGATAGCCGAGTTGCGCCCTGCTGTTACTGCCGAGCGCGGCGCTGAGTTTGGCTATGTGGGCGCGGCAGGTGCGGACGTTCATCCCGAGGCGGCGGGCGATGGCCTCGTCGACGTGCCCCTCGACCAGCAGTTTGGCGATGGAGTGACGTACGCCGGAGATGCCCTCCGGTCGAGGGTCGTAAGGAATCTGCTCTTGCAACGGGACTGCGCGGTGCCAGAATTGCTCGAAGACCTTGACGAGGTATTTGACGATGCCGGGATGGCGTAGTTCGAGGGCCACGGTCCGGTCGTCCGTGGCCGGTATGAACGCAACGGTGTGGTCGAAGATCATGAGTCGCTCGATGAGCTCTTCGAGCGTTCGGATCTCCACCTTGCTCTCAGCCATGCGGGCCGCATAGTTGAGCGTTCCATGGCTGTGGCGGGCTGTGTGCTGGTACAGCGTCCGCATGCCCACGCCCCGTTCCGTCAGCGTGTGCCCCCGCTCCACGGCGATGTTCAGCGCATCCTCACTGCGTCCGCCCCCGGGCTGGATGGTGAGAACCTCCGACTGGCACTCGGACATGGCGAGCTTTATGGAGGCGTTGATGCGATTGATGCCTTCCAGGACAGTGATCGCGTGGGTGATGGGTGGTGTCAGGGAGCTGACCGCCATGAAGGGCTCGAAGGCCTCGGTGAGTTCCACCGAGAGGCGTCGCCGTTCCTGGATCTCGCGCTCGATGGGGTGGAGACGCTGTGTGAGCGCCGCGAACGCCGGTACCGGTCGTAGCCAGGTGGGGTCGTCCGGGTCAGGGTGCAGCAGGGCGAAATCCAGCAGGCATGGAGCAGACTCCACTTCGGCACGGGCTATCTTTCCCACGCTCAGCGCACTCGCGTAGAGCCGCGCCCCCTCGTCGCACAAAGTGGTGACAGAGTGGGGATGTGTCGGTTTCGCTCTATCTGTGGTCAATTCTCCACCCCCCAGGAACATGCATCAGCAGGAACATGATGCATCGCTTCTGTGGTTTGACGTGCCTCGATGGGCCATCGTCTTGTGGTGCGGGGGAGAGGAAACTTTGGAAGTGAGGACGAAGCCCACCATGTGTAAGAAAACGCTTCGCTCGGTGCTTGCCGTTGCCTTCTCCGCCGGGCTGGCGTCCGGAGTGCTCGGCGCCATCGATCTTGCCGCGGGCGCTGCGCCCGAGCGGGCTGCCGAGTTGCGTTCGGAGGCCGCACCACCCCCTGACCTGACCTGGGACTTTGTCCCGAGTGATTGGGGCAGCGCATGACCACCCCGCCGGACGACCGCACCTTCCGGCGCGAGATGGCGACCGCTTATCGCTCAGGGTGGCATTTCATCGATCTGCTCACGGCCCTCCCCCGCCGTGGCGACTCGTTGATGGTCACCCTGTTCGGAGAGCCGATCGTCGTGGTGATGGAAGAGGACGAGGATGTCCGCGCCTATCGCTGCCTCCGTCGGCCCCGTGGGGCGCCGCAGCCGGTCCGCTGCGCCGTCAGGTACGGCATGATCTTCGTCAACCTCGATCAGCGGGACCACGAGCTGTTCGACGCAGAACCCCTTTCCGCCACCCCCCGCAGTGCCTGAGCGATTCCCCCGTCGTCACCTGTCGCTCCAGGCGCTTCCCCCACACAGCGGCGCCACCGTGACCTGAACACGGTGGCGCCGTTGTGCTGTTCCGGGCCGGGACCCGGCCGTTCGCGACGGAACGGCCTCAGGCCTTGCCGAGCGCCCGGTCGAGGGTGATCTCGATGACGACCCGGGTCGGGTTGACGCGCGGCGGACGGCCGTAGCGCTCCTCGTGGCGGGCCTCCGCGTCCGCGACGGCCTCCGGTTCGGTGCGGATGACCGCGCGGCCCTCCAGGGTCGCCCAGCGGGCCCGGTCGATCTGGCAGACGGCCACGCGCGCCCCTTCGGGGCCGGCCGCGCGGATGTGGGCGACCTTGCGGCTGCCGCCGTCGGTGATCACACGTGCCACCCCGGCCTCCGGGTCGTACGTCACGCACACCGGCACCACGTGCGGCGTGCCGTCCGGGCGGGGGGTCGTCAGCGTGGACAGGTGGCTCTCGCGCCAGAACGCGACGTATTCGGGGGAGGGGTTGCGTACGTCTGCCATGGGGGCAGCGTACGAGGCCGGGTCTCGGGTGCCCGCAGCGCGTGCGATCAGTGCCTTGAGTGGAATAGACTCAACTTTGTGTACGTTGATTAAGTCAATGCACGACGTATGTCTGACCCCCAGCTGCGAGGAGGAGTAACCACACGTGGACGCCGAGCTGACCAACAAGAGCCGGGACGCCATCAACGCGGCCACCAACCGGGCCGTGAAGGACGGGCACCCCGATCTGACCCCGGGACACCTGCTGCTCGCGCTGCTGGGGGGCGAGGACAACGAGAACATCATCGACCTCCTCGCCGCCGTCGAGGCCGACCAGGCGCTCGTGCGCGGTGAGACCGAGCGGCTGCTCGGGACCCTGCCCAGCGTCACCGGTTCCACCGTGGCCCCGCCGCAGCCCAACCGTGAACTGCTCGCCGTCATCCAGGACGCCGCCCAGCGGGCGAAGGAGCTGGGCGACGACTACATCTCCACCGAGCACCTGCTCATCGGGATCGCCGCGAAGGGCGGCCGAGCCGGTGAGATCCTCGATGGGCAGGGGGCCGGCGCCAAGAAGCTGCTGGCCGCATTCGAGACGAGCAGGGGAGGGCGCCGGGTGACCACACCCGACCCGGAGGGCCAGTACAAGGCCCTGGAGAAGTTCGGCACCGACTTCACGGCCGCCGCGCGCGAGGGCAAGCTGGACCCGGTCATCGGCCGTGACCAGGAGATCCGCCGCGTCGTGCAGGTGCTGTCGCGCCGGACGAAGAACAACCCCGTGCTCATCGGCGAGCCCGGCGTCGGGAAGACCGCCGTCGTCGAAGGGCTCGCCCAGCGCATCGTCAAGGGCGATGTGCCGGAGAGCCTGAAGAACAAGCGGCTCGTCTCGCTCGACCTCGGGGCGATGGTCGCCGGAGCGAAGTACCGCGGTGAGTTCGAGGAACGGCTGAAGACCGTCCTCTCCGAGATCAAGGAGAGCGACGGCCGGATCATCACCTTCATCGACGAGCTGCACACCGTCGTCGGCGCGGGCGCGGGCGGCGACTCCGCCATGGACGCGGGCAACATGCTCAAGCCGATGCTGGCCCGCGGCGAGCTGCGGATGGTCGGCGCGACGACGCTCGACGAGTACCGCGAGCGCATCGAGAAGGACCCCGCCCTGGAGCGCCGCTTCCAGCAGGTGCTGGTCGCCGAGCCGTCCGTCGAGGACACCATCGCGATCCTGCGTGGGCTCAAGGGCCGTTACGAGGCCCACCACAAGGTGCAGATCGCGGACTCGGCGCTGGTGGCCGCCGCCACCCTCTCCGACCGCTACATCACCTCCCGCTTCCTCCCCGACAAGGCCATCGACCTCGTCGACGAGGCCGCCTCCCGGCTCCGTATGGAGATCGACTCCTCGCCGCTGGAGATCGACGAACTCCAGCGCTCCGTCGACCGGTTGCGCATGGAGGAGCTGGCGCTGAAGAACGAGTCCGACGCCGCCTCCAAGCAGCGTCTGGAGAAGCTGCGCCGCGACCTCGCCGACAAGGAGGAGGAGCTGCGCGGCCTCAACGCCCGCTGGGAGAAGGAGAAGCAGGGCCTCAACCGGGTCGGTGAGCTGAAGGAGCGCCTCGACGAGCTGCGCGGCCAGGCCGAACGCGCCCAGCGCGACGGCGACTTCGACGCCGCGTCCAAGCTGCTTTACGGAGAGATCCCTGGGCTGGAGCGGGAGTTGGAGGAGGCCGCCGAGGCGGAGCAGGAGGCTTCCAAGGACACCATGGTCAAGGAGGAGGTCGGCCCGGACGACATCGCGGACGTCGTCGGCGCCTGGACCGGCATTCCGGCCGGCCGGCTGCTGGAGGGCGAGACCCAGAAGCTGCTGCGGATGGAGAGCGAGCTGGGCAAGCGGCTGATCGGGCAGAGCGAGGCCGTGCAGGCCGTCTCCGACGCCGTACGGCGGACCAGGGCCGGGATCGCGGACCCCGACCGGCCCACCGGCTCGTTCCTCTTCCTCGGGCCCACCGGCGTCGGCAAGACCGAGCTGGCCAAGGCGCTCGCGGACTTCCTGTTCGACGACGAGCGGGCCATGATCCGCATCGACATGAGCGAGTACGGCGAGAAGCACAGCGTCGCCCGGCTCGTCGGCGCCCCGCCCGGCTACGTCGGGTACGAGGAGGGCGGCCAGCTCACCGAGGCCGTCCGCCGCCGCCCGTACAGCGTCGTGCTCCTGGACGAGGTCGAGAAGGCTCACCCCGAGGTCTTCGACATCCTGCTCCAGGTCCTCGACGACGGCCGGCTCACCGACGGCCAGGGCCGCACGGTCGACTTCCGCAACACCATCCTCGTCCTCACCTCCAACCTCGGCAGCCAGTTCCTCATGGACCCGCTGGTCAAGCCCGAGGTGAAGAAGGAACAGGTGCTGGAGGTGGTGCGGGCCTCCTTCAAGCCGGAGTTCATCAACCGGCTCGACGACCTGGTGGTCTTCTCGGCGCTCTCCGGCGACGAGCTGGCCCACATCGCCGGGCTCCAGATCGACCGGCTGGCGGCCCGGCTCGCCGACCGCCGGCTCACCCTGGAGGTCTCGCCCGAGGCGCTGGCCTGGCTCGCCCAGGAGGGCAACGACCCGGCGTACGGGGCGCGGCCGCTGCGCCGGCTCATCCAGACGGCGATCGGCGACCGGCTCGCCAAGGAGATCCTGTCCGGTGAGGTCCGCGACGGTGACACCGTACGGGTGGACCGGGCCGAGGACGGACTGATCGTCGGCCCCGCCTCGTAACCGCCGGTCACGAGCCGTCGCAGGCTGTGGGCGAAAGCCCGGCGGATCCCGTCCTCGCACGCTGTCTGTCAGCTTGTGGCGGATCGGGACCGCCGGGGCTTGCCATGCCCCGCCCGCCATGGGAGAGGATGGCCGCAACCGCACGAAGGGAAATAACGGTGAGCATCGATCCGTCCTCGATTCCTAATTTCGGGGGCCAGCCCGAACCGCAGGCGGCAGGACCGGAGGGCCCCGTCGTCCCTGACCAGGACCTCGTCAAGCAGCTTCTGGACCAGATGGAGCTGAAGTACGTCGTCGACGACGAGGGCGACCTCGCGGCGCCGTGGGAAGAGTTCCGGACCTACTTCATGTTCCGGGGCGAGGACGAGCAGCAGGTCTTCTCGGTCCGTACGTTCTACGACCGCCCCCACGCGCTCGACCAGCGTCCCGTCCTGCTGGACGCGATCGACGACTGGAACCGCCGCACCCTGTGGCCCAAGGTCTACACCCACGCCCACGAGGGCGAGGAGGGCGAGGCGGGTTCCGTCCGGCTGATCGGTGAGGCGCAGATGCTCATCGGCACCGGCGTCAGCCTGGAGCACTTCGTCTCCTCGACGGTCAGCTGGGTGCGCGCCTCGATCGAGTTCGACAAGTGGCTCGTCGAGCGCCTCGGCATCCAGCCCGCCGAGGACAAGAAGGACGGCGAGGAGCCCGCGGGCGCCTGACGCCACGGTCCACCTCAGCGGCCCGGGCGGCGGTCATCACGACCGCCTCCCGGGCCGTCGCCGTACTTCACCCCAGCCGCCCCAGCCGCTCCACCGCCTCCTCCAGCACCTCGTCCTTCTTGCAGAACGTGAACCGGACCTGGCCGCGCCCCGCCTCCGGGTCGTCGTAGAAGACCGAGTTCGGCACCGCCGCCACCCCGCAGCGCTCCGGCAGCGCGCGGCAGAAGGCGTAGGCGTCCTCGTCGCCGAACGGGGCGATGTCGGTGGTGATGAAGTACGTCCCCTCCGGCTCGTACACCCGGAAGCCCGCGGCGCGCAGGCCCTTCGCCAGCAGGTCGCGCTTGCGGCGCATGCCCTCGCGGAAGTCGGTGAAGAAGGCGTCGGGCAGGGCGAGCGCCTCGGCGATCGCGTACTGGAACGGGCCGCCGCTGACGAAGGTCAGATACTGCTTCGCCGCGCGCACGGCCGCCACCAGGGGCGCGTCCCCGGTGACCCAGCCGATCTTCCACCCGGTGTACGAGAACGTCTTGCCCGACGAGGAGATGGAGACCGTGCGCTCGCGCATCCCGGGGAGCGCGGCGATCGGGTGGTGCGCCCCCGTGAAGACCAGGTGCTCGTACACCTCGTCGGTGACCACCAGCAGATCGTGCTCCACCGCGAGGGCCGCGATTCCGGCCAGTTCGTCGGGGGTGAGGACCGTGCCGGTCGGGTTGTGCGGGGTGTTCAGGAGCAGCAGGCGGGTGCGCGGGGTGATCAGGGTGCGCAGTTCGTCGAGGTCCGGGCGGAAGTCCGGGGCGCGCAGGGTGAGCGGTACGCGCTGCGCGCCCGCCATCGCGACGCAGGCGGCGTACGAGTCGTAGTACGGCTCGAACGCGATGACCTCGTCGCCCGGTTCGAGGAGGGCGAGCAGCGAGGCGGCGATCGCCTCGGTGGCCCCGGTGGTCACCAGGACCTCGGTCTCCGGGGACCAGGTGAGGCCGTAGAAGCGCTCCTGGTGGGCGGCGACGGCGTTGCGCAGCTCCGGGACGCCGGGGCCCGGCGGGTACTGGTTGCCGTGGCCGGCGCGCAGCGCCCGTACCGCCGCCTCCCGGATCTCCTCGGGGCCGTCCGTGTCGGGGAAGCCCTGGCCGAGGTTGATGGAGCCGGTCCGCACGGCCAGTGCGGACATCTCGGCGAAGATCGTCGTGCCGAACGCGGCGAGGCGGCGGTTGAGCAGCGGTCGTTCCTGCGCCGGGTTTCCCGGGGTCGCTCGTCCCTGTGTCATGGGCGCCATCCTGTGCCGAAGCTCTGGAGTTGCTCAAGTCCGCTTTGGCGCCCGGACGAGGAGGGCATCCCCCTGTCACACAACAACGGGGAAGCGACGGGGGACCTCGCTTCGGGGGAAGGAAAGGCGGGTGGGGGCCATGGGCGTCTTCATCGCGATAGTGATCGCCGCGGCCGTCGTCGGAGGGCTGGTGGCCGTCCTGCGGAAGACCGGCGGCGGGAGCGGCTCGTCGTCGCGGTCCGGACGTCGGCGTTCCGCGAGCGGCTACTCGGCCGGTGGCGCCGGGGCCGGCTGGTGGGCGGGCGGCACCGACTCGGGCTCGTCCTGCGGCGGCGGCTCCGGTCACTCCGGCGGGCATTCCGGCGGGCACTCGGGCGGCCACTCCTGCGGCGGCGGCTCGTCGTGCGGCGGTGGCGGCGGGGGTTGCGGGGGCGGCGGTAGCTGACGGGGCCGCCCCGCCGGCGGCAGCTGACGGGGCCGCGGGCCGACGGGCGGTCGCGACAACGGGGAAGCGACGGGGGACCTCGCTTCGGGGGAGAGAAAGGCGGGTGGACGGCAATGGAGATCGTCTTGACGGTGCTGCTGCTGGGGGCGCCGGTGGTGGGCGCTGTGTGGCTCGTGTGGGGGATGGTGCGCGATAGCGGCCGGGATGCCGACGGGGGAGGCACGTCTGCTTCCGGCGGTGGAGGCACGCGGCCTTCCGGCGGGAGCCGGCCCTCCGGGGGGAGCCGACCCTCCGGGGGGAGCCGAAGCTCCGGCGGGAGCCGGCGCTCCGGGGGGCATTCGTGCGGGGGAGGCGGCGGCGGTTGTGGCGGGGGAGGCGGTGATTGACCCAGCCGTCGGGGGTCACCCACAGTGACCCCGGCACCGGGCGTCCGGAGGGTGAACTCCCTCCGGACGCCTTTTCGTTGAGCGACGCGGACGTTTTCGGTTGAACAAGTGAACCCGTGGGCCCCCGAGGGGATGGAAACCACGGCAAGTTGGTCGAAAACGCTGTGAGTGCGGCGTACTTCGTGATTCCCTCGTCGAAGAGAACATTCAGCCCTCGGACCCCAGTTGGGCCGGATCGGGCGCTCCCCACCTCCCACGCGCAGTCACCCGGGGCGTCCTGCTGTCCCTGCGCGTCCATGTGTGTTTGCGGAGCCCACCCATGCTCACCACCCTCCAGACGGCCTATTCCGATACCCGCGCCGCCGACCTGGCCTGGACGCTGGGGCGGGAGCCGCTGCCCGCCCTGGCGGTCCTCGATCTCCGGCTCGACGGCGCCGAACTCCAGTTGAGGCTGCTCGGCGCCTCCCACCAGGTCCTCCTCCGGGAGGACCGCGGCGTCTGCTCCGAGACCGTGGCGTGCATGCCCGGCAGCAGCACCCCTCTGCCCCTCGGCGTCGCGAAGCGGCTCGGGGACTGGGAGTACGAATTCGCCGCGCGCGTCGAGACCCTGACCCAGGGGCAGTTCGCCGGGCGGGCGCAGGAACTGCTCGCCCTGGTGAGCGACCACCCGCACGGGCTGGCGGGCACCTTCCCCGGCAGCCCGTACGCCTTCACCGCGATGCTCGCCCAGCGCACCGAGGGCCAGGTGCGGTGGCGTACCTGGCACGCGTACCCGCAGGAGGGGCAGTTGGTGGTGACCCGGACCCGGGTGGGTGTGCGGATTCCCGCACCCGCGGCCTAGTTGGCAGGGGTACTTACACCCGTGTGGGTGACAAGGTGCGATGGTGTCGTGACGTAGCGTTCGCGTCATGATCGACCAGCAGATGTCGCTGCGAGGGGGCGCGGCGCGGCTTCCCGTACGGCCGAGGACCGGCCGGTTCCTCGTGCTGGCCGCGGTCTTCGTCTGTGCCGCCTGCGGTCTCGTCTACGAGCTCGAACTGGTCGCGCTCGCCTCCTATCTGATCGGCGACTCGGTCACCCAGGCCTCCGTCGTGCTCTCCGTGATGGTGTTCGCGATGGGCATCGGCTCGCTTCTCGCGAAACGTTTGTGCTGCCATGCCGCCGTCGGTTTCGGCATGGTCGAGGCGGCTCTCGCGCTGATCGGCGGCTCCTCGGCGCTGGTGCTCTACGCCTCCTTCGCCTGGCTCGGCGAGTCGCAGTACGCCCTGGTCGGGTTCTCGCTGGCGATCGGGGTGCTGATCGGCGCGGAGATCCCGCTGCTGATGACGCTGATCCAGCGCGTCGACCGGCAGGACGCGGGCGGGGCCGTCGCCGATCTCTTCGCCGCCGACTACGTGGGCGCGCTGGTCGGCGGGCTCGCGTTCCCCTTTCTGCTGCTGCCGATGCTCGGGCAGTTGACCGGTGCGCTGTTCACCGGCGCGATCAACGCGGCGGCCGGCGGTGCGCTGGTCCTGTGGGTGTTCCGGCGCGACCTCAGCTCCCGTTCCCGGTGGCTCCTGATCCTGGTCAACCTCTCGGTGATCGCGATCCTGGCCACCGCCACGGTGCTGGTCGACGACTTCGAGCGGGCGGCGCGCCGGGCGGTGTACGGGGACCAGGTACGGGTCGCCGTGCAGACCGGGGTGCAGGAGGTCGTCCTGACCGGCGCCGACCGCGATTCCCTCGGCCTCTATCTGGACGGCCGGCTGCGGGTCAGCGCCCGCGACGAGTACCGCTACCACGAGGCGCTGGTGCACCCCGCGATGAACGGGCCCCGCGGCCGCGTGCTCATCCTGGGCGGCGGCGACGGGCTCGCCGCCCGCGAGGTGCTGCGCTACCCGGACGTCCGCGAGGTCACCGTCGTCGAGCTGGACCCGGCCGTCACCCGACTGGCCCGCACCGACCCCGCCCTCTCCGAGCTGAACGGCCACGCCTTCCGCGACCCGCGGCTCACGGTGGTCGGCGCGGACGCGTTCCCCTGGCTCCGGGCCGACCGGGGACGCTACGACGTGGTGGTCTCGGACCTCCCGGACCCGGGCATCACCGCCAGTACGAAGCTGTATTCCGCCGAGTTCTACGGGCTGGTCGCCGAGGCCCTGGCCCCGGACGGGCGGCTCGTGGTGCACGCCGGGCCGCTGGGCTCCCGGCCGCAGACCTTCTGGACGGTGGAGGCCTCGGTGCGCGCGGGCGGCCTCGCGACCCGCCCGTACCGCGTCACCGGCCGGTACGCGGGCCTCGCCGCGAGCCCGGACCGGGGCGGCGGCGACGCACGGGAGCGGGAGGACTGGGGCTTCCTCCTCGCCGGACCCGGCCCGGTGCCGCGGCCCTCGCTGGCCGCCGGAGGGCCCGTACCGCGGTCGCTGGGGGGCCGGGAGCTGCGCGAGGGGGCGCGGGCCGCGGACGACGCCCGGCTGTCGGGTCTCGCCCCGTCCACGCTGATCCACCCGCGGTACCGGGAGGACGCGTGAGACCGGCGGTCCTCGGGTTTCGGCGGCCGAAGCGCTGACGTCCGGGGCCGTGGCCGATTAGGCTCGGTTTCCATGGAGCATGAGGTGTTCGTTCCGGTTCCCGTCCCGACCCTGCTGCGCACGCTGGGCGATCCCGCCCGCGTCGCCCGCTGCGTCCCCGGCCTCCAGCAGGACGCCGACGCGTCGGCGTCGCCCCTGGCGGGCCGGCTGAAGCTCCGGGTCGGCGGCCACACCATCACCTACCGGGGCGAGCTGCGGCTCACCGGTCCGGAGGGCGGCGGAGGTCCGGACGGGCAGCGCTTCTCGGTGACCGGGAAGGGCGTGGAGGCCCGCGGTGCCGGTGCGGTCGAGCTGGCCCTGACCATCGGCCTCACGGCGTCGGACGGTGGGACGACGCTCGCGTACAGCGGTACGGCGGGCGGCGACGGGCGGCTGGTCGAGCTGGAGGAGGGCGCGGCGCTCGCGGCCGCCCACCGGCTCCTGGACCGCTTCACCCAGCAGTTGGTGACGGAGTCACTGGCGGAGCGCGGCGAGGACGAGTCCGAGGACGAAGACGCGGAGCCCGGCGCCGAGGACCGTGCGGTGGTCGCGGAAGGGCTTGAGGGCGACGAGGTCCGCGAGGGCGGTGCGGACGGTACGGACAGTGCGCCTTCGCCTGATGCCGATGCCGATGCCGAGGAGCTTGCTCTTGAGGCCGAGGACGAGGCCGAAGGCGGGGCGGGCGGCGATGACTCCGAGGCCGGGTCCGTGTTCGACTCGCCGGTTCCGCCGCCCTCGCTCGACCCCGTCGCCGGGGTGGAGTTCACCGTTCCGGACGAACCGCCCGCCGAGGCCGCGCACGCCCGCCGCACCATGATCGGGCGCAGTGCCGAGGAGGTCGACCACGCGCCCCCGCGCGGCCGCTACGCCCCCGTGCCCTCGCCGGAAGCGGGCGGCGCGAGCACCACCCTGCGGTGGGTCGCCCCGGCCGCCGCCCTCGCGCTCGCCTCCGCCGTCGTGCTGGGCCGGGCCCTGCGGCGCCGGAGGTAGGAACAGCCGGAGGGAGCGGCAGCCGGAGGCGGTGGTGGGCCAGTAGGGTCGTCGCGTGAGCAGGAGCGAAGAGAACGTCAGGCTGACCGTCGGCGAAGCCGAGTTGACCGTCGACCCCGTGAACGGCTGCCGGATCAGCAGCCTGCGGATCGGGGGCGCCGAACTGCTCCGCCAGGGCGATCGATATGGCTGCTTCCCGATAGTGCCGTGGTGCGGGCGTACCGCGAACGGGGAGTTCCGCAACGGCGACGAGCTCCACCGGCTGCCGCTGAACTCACCGCCGCACGCCATCCACGGCACCGGCCGGGACACCTCCTGGCACACCGCCCACACGGCTGCCGACGTGGCCGAGGGCCGGGCGGCCTTCTACTACGACCTCGCCGAGCCCTGGCCGTACCCGGGCCGGGTCACGCAGACCTTCGAGCTGACCGAGGACACGCTGACGCTCGGCCTCGCCGTCGAGACGTACGGCGACTCCTTCCCGGCCCAGGCCGGCTGGCACCCGTGGTTCCTGCGCACCCACGACGGCCGGAACGCCGAGCTGTCCTTCGACGCCGCCTGGCAGGAGGAGCGCGGCGCGGACCATCTGCCCACCGGTCGCCGCATCGACCCGCTGCCCGGCCCGTGGGACGACTGCTTCGGCATGCCCGACGGCGTGGACGTGAAGCTCACCTGGCCGGAGCGGCTGGAGCTGACGGTGAAGAGCCGGAGCGAGTGGGTGGTGATCTACGACGAGCAGGCCGAGGCCGTCTGTGTGGAGACGCAGTCCGGGCCGCCCAACGGGCTGAACACCGCGCCCCGGCTGGTGACCCCGATCGACCCGCTGGAGATCGCGACGACCTGGAGCTGGACGCCGCTCCGTGGAGAGGCCCGGCCGTAGGCCCTGCCCGTACCGCTTACCCTCGTGGACATGACTGACGTACGCGCTGACCTGCTCCAGCAGATCAAGGACAAGGCCGTGGTGCACGGCAAGGTGACCCTCTCCTCGGGTCTGGAAGCCGACTGGTACATCGACCTGCGCCGCATCACGCTGGACGGCAAGGCCGCGCCGCTGGTCGGCCAGGTCATGCTCGACGCCACCGCCGAGCTGGACTACGACTGCGTCGGCGGGCTGACGCTGGGCGCCGACCCGGTCGCCACCTCGATGCTGCACGCCTCCGCCGCCCGCGGTACGAGCCTGGACGCGTTCGTCGTCCGCAAGGCGCAGAAGGCGCACGGGATGCAGCGCCGGATCGAGGGCACCGATGTGAAGGGCCGCCGCTGCCTGGTCGTCGAGGACACCTCGACCACGGGCGGTTCGCCGCTGACCGCCGTCGAGGCGGTGCGCGAGGCGGGCGGCGAGGTCGTCGCCGTCGCCGTGATCGTCGAGCGCGGGGCCGCCCCGGCGATCGCCGAGGCCGGGCTGCCGTACGTCCACGTCTACTCGGTGGCCGACCTCGACCTCGGCTGAGCCCGGGGCGGACGGTTTCACGTGAAACAGGGTCCGCCGAGTGGAGCCGGATGAGGAGTCTGGGAAGATGGGGGCGACGATGACGTCGCCCCCAGGTCAGGGACTCACAGCCTGCACACCCGCACATCCCAAGGAGCGGTCAGATGCCCATCGCAACCCCCGAGGCTTACGCCGAGATGCTCGACCGGGCAAAGGCGGGCAAGTTCGCCTACCCGGCCATCAACGTGACCTCGTCCCAGACTCTGCACGCCGCCCTGCGCGGTTTCGCGGAGGCCGAGAGCGACGGCATCGTCCAGATCTCCACCGGTGGTGCGGAGTTCCTGGGCGGCCAGCACAACAAGGACATGGTCACGGGTGCGGTCGCCCTGGCCGAGTTCGCGCACATCGTCGCCGCGAAGTACGACGTCACCATCGCGCTGCACACCGACCACTGCCCCAAGGACAAGCTGGACGGTTACGTACGTCCGCTGCTCGACGTCTCCGCCGAGCGCGTCGCCAAGGGCCTCAACCCGCTGTTCCAGTCCCACATGTGGGACGGTTCGGCCGAGACCCTCGCCGACAACCTGGCCATCGGTCAGGAGCTGCTGGCCAAGGCCGCCGCCGCCAAGATCATCCTTGAGGTCGAGATCACCCCGACCGGCGGTGAGGAGGACGGCGTCACGCACGAGATCAACGACGAGCTGTACACCACCGTCGACGACGCGCTGCGCACCGCCGAGGCGCTCGGCCTGGGCGAGAAGGGCCGCTACCTGCTGGCCGCCTCCTTCGGCAACGTCCACGGCGTCTACAAGCCGGGCAACGTCGTGCTCCGTCCCGAGCTGCTGAAGGACCTGCAGGCGGGCGTCTCGGAGAAGTACGGCAAGCCGGCCGGCAGCCAGCCGTTCGACTTCGTCTTCCACGGCGGCTCGGGCTCCACCGCCGAGGAGATCGCCACCGCGCTGGAGAACGGCGTCGTGAAGATGAACCTCGACACCGACACCCAGTACGCCTTCACCCGCCCGGTCGTGGACCACATGTTCCGCAACTACGACGGTGTCCTGAAGGTCGACGGCGAGGTCGGCAACAAGAAGACCTACGACCCCCGCACCTGGGGCAAGGCCGCCGAGGCCGGCATGGCCGCGCGCGTCACCGAGGCGTGCGCGAACCTGCGCTCCACCGGTACGAAGCTGAAGTAAGCACGACGTTGAAGTAAGCACGACGAGTACGGACGTACGGTCGCGGGCCCGGTCCTCCTTCAGGGGGCCGGGCCCGTTGCCGTGCAGGGAGAGAAGAGGACCTGCTGTGGGCGCGACCTACGATTTCGACGCCGTCGTCGACCGCCGGGGCACCTGGTGCGTCCAGTGGGACGGGGTCGCGGACCGGTTCGGGGTGGACGGGCTGCTGCCGTTCACCATCTCCGACATGGACTTCGCCACCGCCCCCGAGGTCCTGGCCGCGCTCCGGGCCCGGCTGGAGCACGGAGTGTTCGGCTACACCAGCTGGCAGCACGACGACTTCCGCTCGGCGGTCGCCCACTGGTACGCCACCCGGTACGGCACCACGATCGACACCGGGCAGCTGGTCTACGGCCCGTCCGTGCTCAGCCAGCTCTCCCAGCTGCTCCAGATGTGGACGGAGGAGGGGGACGGCGTCGTCGTCCACACGCCCACCTACGACGGCTTCCGCAAGGCGATCACCGGGCTCGGGCGCGAGCTGCGGGGGGTGCCGGTGGGGGACTGGGAGGCGCTGGAGCGTGAGCTGGCGCGGGCCGATGCGAAGGTCCTGGTGCTGTGCTCGCCCCACAACCCGACCGGGTACGTGTGGACGGCCGAGGAGCTGGCGCGGACGGCCTCGCTGGCCGAGCGGTACGGGGTCGCGGTGATCAGCGACGAGATCCACGCGGATTTCGTGCACGAGGAGCAGGCGGGGCGGGTCCATGTGCCGTGGACGCGGGTGGCGGGAGGCGGGCGCTGGGCGCTGATCACCTCCGGGTCCAAGGCGTTCAACTTTCCGGCGCTGACCGGGTCGTACGGGCTGATCGGCGATCCGGGCGACCGGGCGGAGTTCCTGCGGCGGATGGAGACGGCGGAGGGGCTGGCCTCGCCGGCCGTGCTGTCGCTGACCGCGCACATCGCGGCGTACCGGGAGGGGACGGCGTGGCTGGACGCGGTGCGGGCGTATGTGGCGGGGAACCTGGCGTATGTCGCGGAGCGGCTGGGGGCGGATCTTCCTGAGCTGGGGTGGGTGCCGCCGCAGGCCGGGTACCTGGCGTGGATCGACCTGCGGGCGGTGGGTGTGGACGACGAGGCGTTGCAGCGGGTGCTGGTGGAGCGGGAGGGGGTGGCGATCATGGGGGGTGCGGTTTATGGGGCGCCGGGGTTTGTTCGGCTGAACGTGGGGTGTCCTCGGGGGAAGGTTGTCCGGGGGGTCGAGGCGTTGGTGCGGGCTGTGGGGGCCGTGCGGTAGGCGGGTGGTTTCGGGGGCGCTGCCCCCGGGCCCCCGCTCCTCAATCGCCGGAGGGGCTTGAAGAACGGGCCCTCGTCCAGCACAGCCGCCGCTCCTGAAGCGGCGGAGGGGCTTGAGATGCCGGCCTCCTCGATCGGTGGGGCCCCTCACGGGAAGGGCTGGAAGGGTCGGGGAGGCATGGGCACACTGAGGGCATGCCTTTCCTTGTCTTCATGACTCTGCCCGGACTGGTCATCCTGCTCACCGCCCTGGCCTTCGTCGATCAGCTGATGCTGCGGGCCGGGCGGGCCGGTCTGCTGCCCTGGCGGAACAGCGCGCGGCAGGGGCAGATATCGGCGACCGGGTTCGAGCAGTTGCACGCGACCTTCTCACCGGGCAAGCAGAGCGAGCTCAAGGAGCGGCGGTCGGCCTTGCTGCTGCGGGACGACGAGGAGGACGGGGCGCCGCCGCACCGGACCCTGGTCGACCTGGAGGGCGGGACGGCCGTGGTGCGTCTGCCCCGGGCCTGACGGGCAGGAGGCCGGGGGCCTGGGGGCGGGGTCTGCCCAGGCCCCCGACGGACCGGAGTCCGGGGTTGTCCCGGTGGCAGCACGTGGGCGGTGCCGGGATGCTGCTCGTATGGCTGCTGCCCCCGCGCCCGGTGAGATTCGGGTCGCCTCTTCCGCCGGGCGTTGGGTCGTGCTGACCACGGTGCTCGGGTCCGGCATGGCGATGCTGGACTCCACGGTCATCAACGTGGCCCTGCCCCGTATCGGTGAGGATCTCGGCACCGACATGGCCGCTCTCCAGTGGACCGTCAACGCCTACATGCTCACGCTCGCCGGGCTGATCCTCCTGGGCGGGGCGCTCGGGGACCGGTACGGGCGGCGGCGGGTGTTCGTCGTGGGGGTGGTGTGGTTCGCGGCCGCCTCGTTGCTCTGCGGGATCGCGCCGAACGCGGGGGTTCTCATCGCCGCGCGGGCCCTGCAAGGGGTCGGTGGCGCGCTCCTCACGCCCGGGTCCCTCGCGCTCATCCAGGCCAGTTTCCATCCGGACGACCGGGCGCGGGCGGTGGGGCTCTGGTCCGGGTTCGGCGGGGTCGGGGCGGCCGTGGGGCCCTTCGTGGGCGGCTGGCTCGTCGACGGGCCCGGGTGGCGGTGGGTGTTCCTGCTGAACCTGCCGCTCGCCGCCATCTGCGTACCCGTAGCCTTCCGGCACGTACCGGAGTCGCGGGATCCGGCGGCGCACGGCCGGTTCGACGTGCTCGGGGCCGCGCTCGGGGCGCTGGCGCTGGCCGGGGTGACGTACGCGCTGATCGAGGCCCCGGGGCGGGGCGCGTCGCCGGTGGTGATCGGGGCGGCGGTCGGCGGGGTGGCCCTGGGGGCCGCGTTCGTGGCGGTGGAGCGGCGGCGGGCGGACCCCATGCTGCCGCCGTCGATCTTCCGCTCCCGGCTGTTCACCTCGGTCAACCTGGTGACCTTCTGCGTCTACGCGGCCCTCGGCGGCTTCTTCTTCCTCTCCGCGATCCAGCTCCAGGTGGTCGCCGGGTACTCCGCGCTGGGGGCCGGTACCGCGCTGCTGCCCACCACCGTGCTGATGCTGTTGTTCTCGGCCTGGTCGGGGGAGCTGGGGCGGCGGATCGGACCGCGTATCCCGCTCACGGTGGGGCCGCTGCTGGCCGCCGCCGGGATGCTCCTGATGCTGCGGGTGGGTGCGGACAGTGCCTCCGTCGGCGGGTACGTGACCGAGGTGCTGCCCGCCGTCCTGGTGCTCGGCGCCGGGCTCGTCGTGGTCGTCGCGCCGCTCACCGCGACCGTCCTGGCGGCCGTGGACGCCGGGCGGGCCGGTCTTGCCAGCGGCATCAACAACGCCGCCGCGCGGGCCGCCGGGCTCATCGCGGTGGCCGCCCTGCCGCTGCTCGCCGGGATGGGTCCGGAGGCGTACCGGGACGCGGGCGAGTTCGCCGCGACCTTCCGGCGGGCGATGCCGATGTGCGCCGGGCTGCTGGTGGCGGGCGCGGTCATCGCCTGGTGGACGGTGCGGGCCCCGGCCGCCGCCGCCCGGAGCGAGCGGCCCGAGTGCGCGGTGCACTGCGGGGTCGTCGCCCCGCCGCTGGAGCCGGAGCACCGGCGGGAGGGCGGGACCCCGAAGCCCGTGTGAACGCGCTGTGCCACCGGCCCGGGCCCCGGTGCCGCCGGGGCCTCGCGGGAGGCACACTTGAGCCATGTCCATCCACGAGAACCTGCTCGGCGGCCCCGCCCCGACCCACCTCCCCGACGACCCCGAGCCGCGCGAGCTGCTCGCCGCCGGAACCCCGCCCGCCGACGTCGCCGCGAAGTACCCCACTTCCTCGCTCGCCTGGGCGCAGCTCGCCGACGAGGCGTTCGAGGGCGGCCGGGTCGTCGAGTCGTACGCGTACGCCCGTACCGGCTACCACCGCGGCCTCGACTCCCTGCGCCGGGCCGGCTGGAAGGGCCACGGCCCGGTCCCGTTCGAGCACGAGCCGAACCGCGGCTTCCTGCGCGCCCTGCACGCCCTGGCGCGGGCCGCCGGGTCGATCGGGGAGACCGAGGAGTACGAGCGCTGCTCGACGTTCCTGCGGGACTCCTCGCCCACCGCCGCCGACATCCTCAGCTGACTTCCCGAGCGCCTCCCCGCCCAAGCGCCACGAGCGGGGAGGCGCTTAGTATGCGAGCAGGGGACCGGAGCTCCATCACCTCACGGAAGGGGCGGACCGCTACCCGGAAGCTCGTGTCGAGGAGACAGAAATGTCGACGAATCACCCCGACCCCGAAGCCACCGGTGCGGACACCCCGCACCTGGACTTCGCGGGAACGACTCCGTACGAGGACTATGTCCAGGCGGATGTCCTGACCCACCTCCAGCACCTGCGCTCGGACGATCCCGGCGAGATGGTCTTCCTGGTCACCACCCAGGTCATGGAGCTGTGGTTCACGGTCATCGTCCATGAGTGGGAGACCGCCACCCGCGCCCTGCGCGAGGACCGCATACCCGTCGCGCGCGACGCCCTGAAGCGTTCGCTGCGCGAGCTGGAGGCGCTCAACGAGTCCTGGCGGCCGCTGGCCGGACTCACCCCCGCCCAGTTCAACTCCTACCGGGGCTCCCTCGGCGAGGGCTCCGGGTTCCAGTCGGCGATGTACCGGCGGATGGAGTTCCTGCTCGGCGACAAGTCCGCCTCCATGCTGGTGCCGCACCGGGGCGCGCCCCGGGTGTACGCCGAGCTGGAGAAGGCGCTGGGCGAGCCCAGCCTGTACGACGAGACCCTCGCCCTGCTGGCCCGGCGCGGATACGCCGTTCCGGAGTCCGTCACCGGGCGGGACCTGACCAAGCGGTACGAGCCGTCGCCCGAGGTCGAGGCGGTGTGGGCGGAGATCTACGCCTCCGACGACCAGAACGACGAGCTGGTGCGCCTCGGCGAGCTGCTCACCGACGTCGGCGAACTCGTCTGGCGATGGCGCAACGACCACCTCGTCGCCACCCGGCGCGCGATGGGCTCCAAGACCGGCACCGGCGGCTCCGCCGGGGTGGCCTGGCTGGAGAAGCGCGCCACGAAGAACGTGTTCCCCGAGCTGTGGACGGCGCGCAGCCATGTCTGAGACCTCCCGTGACCTGCTTCGCGAACGGGCGCTGAAGCTCGACGCCGCCGACCCGCTGGCCGACCGCCGCGCGCTCTTCGCGCTCGACGAGGGCGTCTACCTCGACGGCAACAGCCTCGGCGCGCTGCCCGTCCATGTGCCCGCCCGGGTGCAGGACGTCCTCACCCGCCAGTGGGGCGAGCTGCGCATCCGGTCCTGGGACGAGAGCGGCTGGTGGACCGCGCCGGAGCGGATCGGCGACCGGATCGCCCCGCTCGTCGGGGCCGCCGCAGGGCAGATCGTCGTCGGCGACTCGACCAGCGTGAACGTCTTCAAGGCGGTCGTCGCGGCCGCCCGGCTCGCGGGGGAGGGACGCGACGAGATCCTGGTTGACGCGACGACCTTTCCCACGGACGGGTACATCGCCTCCGCCGCCGCCCGGCTGACCGGTCACCGGATCGTGCCCGTCGCGCCCGCCGACGCGGCCGGCGCGCTCGGCCCGCGTACGGCCGCCGTGCTGCTCAACCACGTCGACTACCGCTCCGGCCGACTGCACGATCTGCCCGGTCTGACCGCCGCCGTCCACGCGGCGGGCGCGATCGCGGTGTGGGACCTCTGCCACAGTGCGGGCGCGCTGCCCGTCGGGCTGGACGAGCACGGGGTGGACCTGGCCGTCGGCTGCACCTACAAGTACCTGAACGGCGGCCCCGGTTCGCCCGCGTACCTGTACGTCGCCGAGCGCCACCAGGTCGCCTTCGACTCGCCGCTGCCGGGCTGGAACTCGCACGCCGACCCGTTCGGCATGACCGCCGACTACGCCCCGGCGGACGGTTCCGTACGGGGCCGGGTCGGCACGCCCGACATCGTCTCCATGCTGACGCTGGAAGCGGCGCTGGACGTGTGGGACGGGGTGTCCGTGGACGCCGTACGGGCCAAGTCGCTGGCCCTGACGGACTTCTTCCTGGAGTGCGTCGAGGCGTACGTACCGGCGGGCCGGGTCGCCTCGGTGACCCCGGCCGCGCACGCCGCACGCGGCAGCCAGGTCGCCCTGCGCTGCGACGAGGCGGAGCCCGTGATGCGCCGGCTGATCGAGCGGGGCGTCGTCGGCGATCTGCGGCGGCCGGACGTGCTGCGGTTCGGCTTCACCCCGCTGTACGTGGGGTTCGCCGACGCGGAGCGGGCGGCGCGGATCCTCGCCGAGGTGCTGGCCGAGGTGCCCGCCGGGGACCGGGCCGGGGACGCGGCTGGAGACGCGGCCGAGAACGTGGTCGGGGACACCGTCGGCTGACGGTCCGTCACCGTGTGTTCGACCGGGCGGGGGCGGTGCCGAGTCCTGGTACCGTCCCCGCAGGTCAACCCAGTTGGGCACAGGACACAGGCATAGGACGGTTGAGCAGCATGTCGGATTCTGCCGCGCGTGATCGGGACGTCGCCGAGATGGAGTCGGCGTTCGCGCATCCGGAGGTCGCCCCCGACCGGACCGCCGCCTACGGTGACCACCCCGACCAGGTCGTCGACTTCTACGCCCCGCGCGACGGCCGCACCGGCGCCCCGCTCGTCGTCCTCCTGCACGGCGGCGCCTGGCGGGCCCCGTACGACCGGGCCCACGCCTCCCCGCTCGCGGACTTCCTGGCCCGCCGGGGCTTCGCCGTGGCGAACGTGGAGTACCGGCGCGGCGGCGACGACATCCCGCAGCAGCGCGGCGGCGAGGACGGCGCCCGCCCGGGCGGCGCCGATCCCGTCGCCGGACGCTGGCCGGAGACCTTCGACGACGTGGCCGCGGCCCTGGACGCGATGCCCGTGCTGGCCGTCCGCGAGCTGCCGGGCGCCGATGTGCGGCGGATCGTGGTCGCCGGGCACTCGGCGGGCGGACACCTCGCCCTGTGGGCGGCGGCGCGGCACGTGCTGCCCGAGGGGTCGCCGTGGCGGCTGCCCGCCCCGCCGCCGCTGCGCGGGGTCGTCGCGCTGGCCCCGATCGCGGACTTCGCCACGGCGGTCGAGCTCGGGGTGTGCGGCGGAGCGGTCGCCCAACTCCTGGGCGACGAAGCCGACTTCGAGGAGCGGTCGGCGCACGCCGACCCGGGCGTGCTGCTGCCGACCGGGATCGCCACCGCGATCGTCCAGGGCGTCGACGACATCGTCGTACCCCAGGCCGTCGCCGAGGCGTACGTCGACGCGGCGGCCAGGTCCGGCGAGACGGTCGGGCTGACCCTGCTCGGCGGCGTCGGGCACTTCCCGCTGATCGACCCGGCCGCCGACGCCTGCGCCGTGGTGGCCGAGGAGATCACCCAGCTCGCCTGGTGAACTCGTTCCCGAGGCCTCGCGCTTGCGGACCGTAGGTGTCCGCAAGGGTCTCTACGTTGGTCCTGTGCCGGTGGGGCGCCACCTCCGCTCGGGCGGAGTCGGAACCGACGATGGAGAACCTCATGACGATCCTGGTGACCGGAGCCACGGGAACGGTCGGCCGCCGTGTGGTCGAGCAGCTGCTGGAGCGCGGCGAGCACGTCCGGGCGCTGACCCGCGACCCGGCGCGCGCGGAGTTTCCGGCCGGCGTCGACGTCGTACGCGGCGACCTCACGGATCCGGCGTCGCTGGAGCCCGCGCTGGACGGAGTGACCGGGCTGCACCTCATCACCTTCGGCGGCGGCCTCTTCGCCCCGCTGGAGACCGGTGAGGAGATCCTCGGGCTGGCCCGGAAGGCGGGTGTGCGCCGGGTGAGCGTGCTGCACGGCGGCGGGGCCACCCCGATGGAGAGCGCGGTGCGCGCGAGCGGGTTCGACTGGGCCGTCGTGATGCCGGTCGAGTTCATGGCGAACGCCCTGGAGTGGGCGCCCGGCATCAGGAGCGAGGGCGTGGTGCGCGAGCCCTTCGTCGACCGGCTGAGCGCGATGGTCCACGAGTCGGACATCGGGGCGGTGGCGGCCGCGGCCCTCACGGAGAACGGCCACGGCGGCCAGGAGTACCTGGTCACCGGCCCGCAGGTGCTCACCGTCCGCGACAAGGCGGCGGCCATCGGCGCGGCCCGGGGCGCGGACGTCGGGCTGGTCGAGCTCACCGAGGAGCAGGCGCTGGAGAGCTGGCGGGGCCAGGGCATGCCGGAGGACGTGATCGCGTTCCTGATCGACGTCTACCGGGACACGCCGCCGGAGGGCCGCACCGTGCTCGACACCGTGGAGAAGGTCACCGGGCGGCCGGCGCGGACCTTCGCGCAGTGGGCCCAGGAGCACGCGGAGCACTTCCGCGCGCAGGCCTGAAAGGACCGCTGACCAGGGTCTTTCCGGTGCCTGACGCGGTACGGCGGAGGCGGGTAGTCCTTGAGGGGGACGCCCCGGAATCCGTAGAGATGCTGACGACCCGCCGTCCGCCGCCGCCTACCGTGGAAGCGTGACCGAGACCCAGACAAAGAACCGTGGCCCGGAGTACCGGGCAGCCGCAGGGGCGATAGACGGCCTGCGGGAGGACCTCTTCCGCCAGGTGTTCGCCTACCGGCCCCTGCCGCCGCTGAACCCCGACGGACGGCTGATCCGGCGGCTGCCCGAGGGGCTGCGCAAGGCCGTCGTCTGGACCCCGCACGCCCTGGTGCTGTTCGCCGCCTTCCTCGTGATGATGGCCGGCTTCGCCGAGTGGCGGTTCCGCCTCCTGATGGGTCTGGTCCCCGCCATCGCGGTGGCGATGACCCTCATCAGGCCGGTCGCCGCGTTCTGGGCGTCGATGCTGGCGGCCGTCTTCTGCGCGATCCTGGGCAGCGAGGGGCTGTGGGGGCCGAGCGCCTTCGCGGCGCAGCTGGTGGTGCTGGTCGTCGTGGCCGCCCGGACCCGGCCCCGCACCGCCGCCTGGATGTGGCTGCTGACCCTGCTGTTCGGGGTGCTGCTGGAGGGCGGCGACCCGTCCATCACCGCACCGCTGGCCACGCTCTCCGCCTTCGCGCTGCTCGTCGTCGCCGTGGTCCAGATCCGGCGCGACGCCGAGCACGAGGTCACCGTGCAGCGCACCGTCACCGCCGTCGAGCGCGACCGGCGCACGCTGCTGGAGGAGCGCACCACCATCGCCCGGGAGCTGCACGACGTGGTGGCCCACCACATGTCGGTCGTCGCGATCCAGGCCGAGGCCGCCCCCTACCGGGTCGAGAACCCGCCGCCGGAGCTGGAGCAGGCCTTCGTCACCATCCGGGAGAACGCGGTGGCCGCCCTCACCGAGCTGCGCCGCGTCCTCGGCGTCGTACGGGCGGAGGACTACGAGGCCCCGGACGCCCCGCAGCCCACCCTCGCCGCGCTCGACGGGCTCCTGGACAACGTCCGCGAGACGGGCCTGGAGACGGAGAAGGTGATCACCGGGGCCGTCCGCGAGCTGCCGCAGGGCGTCGAGCTGTCGGCGTACCGGATCGTCCAGGAGGCCCTGAGCAACAGCCTGCGGCACGCGCCGGGCGCCTCCGCCAGGGTCGAGCTCGGCTATGTCCTCGGCGGGCTCGGACTGCGCGTGGTCAACGGACCCCCGCGCGGCCTGGTCAAGCCCTCGCCGGGGGCCGGGCACGGGATCACCGGGATGCGGGAGCGGGTCGCGATGCTGAACGGCGAGATGACCGCCGGGACGACGGCGGACGGCGGGTACGAGGTGGCCGTCTTCCTGCCCGTACCGCTGTCCCAGGAGCCGGAACCGGAGCCGGGGACGCGGGAAGCGACGGGCAACGGCAACGGCAACGGCAACGGTGAGACGGTCGTCATCGAACGCGTACAGGACGGCCGGGCATGAGCGAAACCGACATCCGGGTCCTGATCGTCGACGACCAGATGATGGTCCGCGAGGGCTTCTCGGTCCTGCTCAACGCGATGCCGGGGATCACCGTCGTGGGCGAGGCGGTGGACGGGCAGCAGGCCCTCGCCCAGGTCGCCGCCCTGAGCCCGGACGTCGTCCTGATGGACATCCGCATGCCGGAGATGAACGGCATCGAGGCGACCCGCGAGATCGTCGCACGGGACGCCGACGCGAAGGTCCTGGTGCTGACGACCTTCGATCTCGACGAGTACGTCTACCAGGCGCTGCGGGCCGGGGCCTCGGGCTTCCTCCTCAAGGACGCCTCCGCCCGGCAGCTCGCCGACGGGGTACGGGTGGTGGCCTCGGGCGAGGCGCTGCTCGCCCCGACGGTGACCCGGCGGCTGATCACCGAGTTCTCCAAGCTCGCGGAGACCCCGCGGCCGCCCGCCCTGGCCCGGATCGGCGATCTCACCGAACGCGAGACGGAGGTGCTCGTCCTGATCGCGCAGGGCCTCTCCAACGCGGAGATCGCCTCGCACCTGATCGTCGCCGAGTCCACGATCAAGACGCACGTCAGCCGCATCCTGGTGAAGCTGGGGCTGCGCGACCGCACCCAGGCGGCGGTGTTCGCGTACGAGGCGCGGCTGGTCACGCCGGGGTAGGCCCCGGCGTCAGAGAAAGTGAGGTATGCACGTGTCCTTCGACCGTCCCTAGCCAGTGTGCATGAGTGGATGCTGGACCCACTGATGTGTTCTGGGCGCATCCCGAACGGTTTTGGGTGCGCTGGGTTCCCGCTTTCGCGTCCCGCTCGGCGGCACGTCTCTGGGGGCGTGGTCCGTTGCGGGTGGGCGGGTTCCCTCACGCTCTCGTGCACCTGGTGCGGCCTGGACGGTCCGATGCCCCACACGATCTCTCCGGTCGTGTGGGGGCGGTGCCGTCCGACGCCGGATCGGGTGTCCGAGGGCGCGTCTCCCGATGGCGATACCGGCGGCATCGTGACGGGACATCTTGCGTCGGGGCGTGGTCAGCGGTTTCTGCCAGTGCTGCCCGCCCCATATCGAGGTGTAGGCCGGATCGACCGCGATGATCGCCAGACCTTGTTCGGCGGCCATCGAAACCAGCCGCGCCTTGAGTTTCCCGGTGGGAATGCCGGAGATCAGCTGCCGGAAACGCTTCCTGCGACCGTGCTTCTCCCGCGTCTTCTCCGAGCTGAAGTCGAGGTCCTCGATACCGATCGCGGTGACACCGGCCTGTTTGGCCCAGTGCAGGAGCCGGGTCAGGGCGTGGCGGATTTGTGCGTCACGGTGCTGGGTGGTGCCGGAGAGATCGTAGGCGAAGCGGTGCGGCTCGCCGACCGGGTTGCCGTGCTGGTCGAGGCGGTAGGCGGCGAAGTGGTCGGCGTTGGTGTCGACACCGATCACACCCCCGGCCCGGGCACTCTCCCACGGGACGGCCCGCACTTGGGGGCGTTGCCAGGACGCGGTCAGATACCAGCGGCCCCGGGCGGTGTCGAAGTGGATACGGTAGGCGACAGCCCGGTTCGCTTGGATGCGGTCGGCCCATTCCGTACCCCGGTGCGCGAACACCACCGTCGAGGCGATGGTGTAGCGACCGTGTGAGGTGTTGGCCAGGTGCGCCAGTGGGATCGGCAGCTTGATGCTGACCTGGCCGTCGGGGGTGACGCGGATCGTCTCGTTCCCGAACCGCTTCCCCGACTCGCCGTCCGCCGCCAGGAACCAGCGTTCCGCCTCCCACCGCCCACGCCACCGCTGTTCGGTGAGCCCGGCCGCCGAGAGGTGGTGCCGGGTCTTGAGCAGGCGCTTACCTCCCCGCACGACCCGCACCCGACCCGCACGCCAGTCCTTCACCACAGCAGCGCGCCGTGCCTCCAGGTCCTTGAGGCGGCGGGACTTGCGGAACCACTCCCCCTTGGACCGGTAGCCGCCCGCCGCACGTTTCGTACCCTTCGCTCCGACCGGGAGCGACAGTCGGTGCCGCAGGGTCCGGATCCCTGCTTCCAGCGACCGGATGTGCGCGGCCTGACAGCGACGGGCGAGCGTCCACTGATCATGGCTGGCCTTGGTGATTGCCCCGGCGATCCGCGACGACGACACCTTCGTCAGCCCCCGCTTACGCGCAGCCCATGTATCAGCGCCATGCTCCAGGCCCTGCCCGCAGCGAACCTTCAGATCACGCGAAGCGAGCACACCCTGATACCCACCGACCGCCCGCAGCACCCGCTCGTCCTCGTGGGTGAGGTGCTTGAGACGGTCCCGCACCGCCACCCCCGAAGGACCCGACACCACGAACGGCCCCGCCAACACGCGCACACCAGCCACCACCACACCCCCACCCCAAAGCCGTGCAACCCATCACCCAGCACAACGAGCAACCCCCATCAAGGTCACTCATTCGGACCCAGAACGTCCGTTCCCGCCCTTACCTGTCACGCCACCGGACTTCTCCCTGGCGCTACAACTGACCCATGCACACCAATTCGGCAGCAGTCTTCGACCCCTGGTCGCCCGCGTTCGTCGCCGATCCCTACCCCGCCTACACCGCGCTGCGCGCCGCCGGCCGGGCGCACTGGTTCGAGCCGACGGGGCAGTGGCTGATCCCGCACCACTCCGACGTATCGGCCCTGTTGCGCGACCGGCGGCTCGGCCGGACGTATCTGCACCGCTTCAGCCACGAGGAGTTCGGCCGCACCCCGCCGCCCGCCGCGCACGAGCCGTTCACCACGCTCAACGGGCAGGGCATCCTCGATCTGGAGGCCCCCGACCATCCGCGGATCCGGCGGCTGATCTCCAAGGCGTTCACCCCGCGTACGGTCGAGAACCTGGCCCCGACCGTCCGGCGGCTGGCGGCCGAGCTGGTCGACTCGTTCGTGGCGAAGGGCGGCGGGGACCTGCTGGCCGATGTCGCGGAGCCGCTGCCGGTCGCGGTGATCGCGGAGATGCTGGGCGTCCCGGAGGCGGACCGGGCCCTGCTGCGGCCCTGGTCGGCGGCGATCTGCGGGATGTTCGAGCTGAACCCCTCGGAGGAGACGGCGACCGCCGCCGTCCGGGCCTCCGTCGACTTCTCCGCGTATCTGCGCGGGCTGATCACCGAGCGGCGCGCGAACCCCGGCGAGGACCTGATCTCGGCCCTCATCGCCGCCCACGACGAGGGCGAGCGGCTGACCGAGCAGGAGATGATCTCGACCTGTGTGCTCCTGCTGAACGCGGGCCACGAGGCGACGGTGAACACCACCGTCAACGGCTGGCGGACCCTCTTCCACCACCCGGAGCAGCTGGCCGCCCTGCGCGCCGACCCCGGACTGCTGCCCACCGCGATCGAGGAACTCCTGCGCTACGACACCCCGTTGCAGATGTTCGAGCGCTGGGTGCTGGACGACATCGAGATCGATGGCCAGGTGATCGGGCGGGGCGCGGAGGTGGCGCTGCTGTTCGGCTCGGCCAACCGGGACCCGGAGCGGTTCGCGCGCCCGGACACGCTGGACCTGTCCCGGACGGACAACTCGCACATCACCTTCGGCGCGGGCATCCACTTCTGCCTGGGCGCCCCGCTGGCCCGGCTGGAGCTGGCCGCCTCCTTCGGGGAGCTGCTGCGGAAGGCGCCCGCGCTGCGGATGACGGCGGAGCCCGCGTGGCACCCGGGGTATGTGATCCGGGGGCTGAAGGAGCTGCGGGCGGAGGTGTAGGCGGGGCGGTCAGCGGGGGCGGTCAGCAGGGGGTGGAGCACTCCGGCCGTGGTGGGCCGGCCAGCGCGTCGACGGCGTAACCGATCGCGGCGAGCCCCGCGACGGCGGCGATCAGACTGAGCGCCCGCAGCCAGTGGCCGCGGACCGCGGCGAAGACGGCCAGCGCCGCGGCGATCCCGCCGATGACCATGAGGGGCAGACCGTACCGGACCACGTCCCAGTTCGTGGCGCCCTCGAAGCCGTCGAAGAGACCGTCCTTGCCGTACGGGGTCCACAGCGCGATGCCCGCGAGGGCGCCGACGGCGGCGGTCAGGCAGCCGGCGGTGCCTACGGCGGCTTCGCGGCGCGGGTTCTCGGTCTCCATGCTGCGGGGGACGCGGCGGGGTGCGGGCGCGGTTCCGGTTCCGCTTTCGGGGGCGCTGCCCCCGGACCCCCGCTCCTCAAACGCCGGAGGGGCTGAAGATGCCGGGGGCTGACATGCTCCCCCGCTCCTCAAGCGCCGGAAGGGCTGGACATGCCGGAAGGGCTGGACAAGCCGGAAGGGCTGAAGACGCCGGAAGGGCTGGAGATGCGGCGAGGGTCACGTCAGTACGTCGCGGCGGCGTAGCGCTGTCAGGCCCGCCGTCGTGAGGGCGGCGGCGCACGCGGTCAGCAGGAGTACGGGCGGCCAGGACATGGCGTGGCCCGGCAGCTTCGGGAGGTGGCTGAAGGGGGAGAGATTCATCGCGGACCGGGGCAGGTCCAGGGCCGGGCCGATCCAGCCGATGGCGAGGCAGAGGCCGGTCAGCCCCCAGGCCCCGGCCACCAGCTTCGGGGCCGCCCCGTACACCAGGACCGTGATTCCGCCCAGCAGCCAGACGGCGGGCAGTTGGACCAGGGTCGCGCCGATGATCTCGGCCGGGCGGTCCCCGTGGCCGAGGGCCAGGCCCAGGCCTCCCGCCGCCAGCAGGAGCACCGCCCCGCCGAACGCGACGACCAGGTGGCCGCCCGCCCAGCGGAGCCGGCCCACCGCGCCCGCGAGAACCGGCTCGGCCCGGCCCGCCGTCTCCTCGCCGTGGAGCCGGAGCACCGAGGCGACCACATACAGTGCGGCCACCATGCCCAGCAGCCCGGCCATCGCCGCCAGGAACGTGTCGGTGAGGGCGGCGGCCCCGCCCATCCGCTCGAAGATCTCCTGGGCCTTCGCGTTGTCCCCGACCAACTCGGCGGCCCCGTCCGCGAGTCCGCCGAAGATCACGCCGACCACGGCGAAGGAGAGTGTCCAGCCGATCAGGGTGGGGCGGTGCAGCCGCAGGGCCAGTCCGGCTGCCGTGGAGATCCGTCCCGTGGGCGGGCCCGGCCGGCTCGGCAGGAAGCTCATCCCCACATCGCGCCGCGCGGTGAGGGCGTACGCGACAGCGGCCTGGACCAATACCGCGGCGGTGAACAGCAGCAGCACCCACCACCGCTCGGAGGCGTAGGCGCGCAGATTCTCCGCCCAGCCGATGGGGGAGAGCCAGGTCAGCGGGGAGGACGCGTCGTCGGTGGCCGCGTCGCCCGCGGCCTTCAGGACGAACGCCGCCCCGAGCCCCGCCGCCGTCAGCCCCCTGACCAGCCGGGTGTTCTCGGTCAGCTGCGCGGCCACGGCGGCCGTGCAGGCGAACAGCACACCGGTCCCCGCGACCCCCAGCGCCAGGGCGATCGCTCCCGGGCCTCCGGCGCCCGCGCCCATCAGCCCGGCGGCTGTCACCACGGCGAGCGCGGCGTTGGCGAGCACCGCCGCCAGGAGCGCGGCGGACAGCGGGGCGAAGCGGCCCACCACGGCGGAGGAGAGCATCTCCTGACGGCCGCTCTCCTCCTCCTCGCGGGTGTGCCGGGCCACGATGAGCAGGCTCATCACGGCGGCCAGCACCGCCCCGAAGCCGAGCATGCGCCAGGCGACGAGACCGCCGAGGCTGTCGCTGAACACCGGTCCGTACAGCGAACGGAGCGAGCTGTTGCCGGTCATCGACGCGGCCAGCTCGGCGCGCCGGGCGGCGGTGTCGTACAGGGAGGCGAGGGAAGAGGCCACGGAGGCGAAGGAGCCGCCGAGGACCAGCACCCAGACCGGGATCATCAGGCGGTCCCGGCGCAGCGCGAGCCGCAGCAGGGTCCCGGTCCCGGTGAACCGCCCCCGGCCCCCGGCCCGGCCCACCGCGCCCCCGTCCGCCGGCCGGCCTGCTTCCCTGCCCGCCGCCCCGGACGCTGTCGTGTCGTTCGCCGTGGTCATCACGCTCCGGCCTCCGCCCCGTCGGCCGGGCTCCGGTCGCCGTCGGGCGAGCCCTCGGCCCGGTCCGCCGTGTAGTGGCGGAGGAACAGCTGCTCCAGCGTGGGCGGGCTGCTGGTCAGGGAGCGCACCCCGGCGGCGGTGAGGGCGGTGAGGACGGCGTCCAGCAGATGCGTCTCGACCTGGAGGCGGATTCGCGTCCCCTGGAGGTCGACATCGTGCACCCCCGGGAGCCGGTCGAGTCCGACGGGGGGTTCCGCGAGCTCGGCGGTGATGCTCGTGCGGGTCAGATGACGCTGCTCGGCCAGTGAACCCGTCTCCACGGTCCGGCCCTGCCGGATGATGCTGACCCGGTCGCAGAGGGATTCGACCTCGCTGAGGATATGGCTGGAGAGCAGTACGGTCCGTCCCCGCCGCCGCTCCTCCTCGACACAGCTCTGGAAGACCTCCTCCATGAGGGGGTCCAGCCCGCTGGTCGGCTCGTCCAGGATCAGCAGATCCACGTCCGAGGCGAACGCGGCCACCAGCGCGACCTTCTGCCGGTTGCCCTTGGAGTACGTCCGGCCCTTTTTCGTGGGGTCGAGATCGAAACGCTCCAGCAGCTCCGCCCGGCGGGCCGTGTCCAGGCCGCCGCGCAGTCTGCCGTACAGGTCGATGACCTCCCCGCCGGACAGATTGCGCCACAGGGCCACGTCCCCGGGGACATACGCCACGCGGCGGTGCAGTTCCACGGCGTCGTGCCACGGGTCCCCGCCGAGAAGGCGGGCCGTCCCGGCGTCGGCCCGCAGCAGGCCCAGCAGGACGCGGATGGTGGTCGACTTCCCCGACCCGTTGGGACCCAGGAATCCGTGCACCTCACCGGTCTCGACGGTGAGGTCGAGGCCGTCCAGAGCATGGGTGCGCCCGAACGACTTGTGCAGTCCGGCCACCCTGATTGCCTTCTCCATGGTTCTGAACGTACGCTACTTTCACAAATTTGTGAAGTTAAGGAAGCGTATAAAATCAAGCCATGAGTACCGACAACCAGCCGGGCCCCCCGGACTCCGAGGCCGTCTCCCGCTTCGTGGAGCGGTTCGCCGCCGACATGACGGAGGCGGGCATGCAGCGCATGGCCTCACGGGTCTTCGCCGCGCTCCTCGTCGACGACGACGCCGCGATGACCTCGGCGGAGCTGGCGCTGGCCCTGCAGATCAGCCCGGCCGCCGTCTCCGGCGCGGTCAGCTATCTCACCCAGGTCAGCATGGTGAGCCGGGAGCGCGAGCCGGGCTCCCGGCGTGACCGCTACCGCCTGCAGAACGAGATCTGGTACACCACGTTCGCCCGGCGGGACCGGGTCCTGACCCGCTGGGAGGAGACCCTCAAGGAAGGCGCCCGCACCCTGGGCGAGGACACCCCGGCCGGCGCCCGGCTGGCCGAGACGGCCGCGTTCTTCGAGTTCGTCCAGGACGAGCTGGTGGGCATGATGGACCGCTGGAAGGCGCACCGCGCGACGCTGACCTTCCCTTCGCCCGACGCCTCGAAGGACTGACGCGCTCGCCGTCGGACGGTCGGACGTCCCGACAGCCGGGCGTCGGGACCGATGGTCGACGTCCGGACCGGCGGTCGACGTCCGACCGGCGGTCAAGGAGCCAGCGGGTACGACTTTCGGCCCGAGGCCTCGTCGATCTCGTCGTGCGCCTTGGTCAGCAGTTTCATCGCCAGTTCGTTCAGCGCCCTGGCCCCCGCGATCTCCTCGCCGACCCGCTGCTGGTCGGCGTCCGAGGGGTGGCGGCTGGCGTAGCCGTGGGCGCGTACCTCTGTTCCGTCGGAGAGGCGGACGAGCGCCGCCGCGCGGGTGCGGTGGGTGTCCTCCTCGAATTCGAGGTCGATGTGCCATCCGACAGCGGTCCTGGTCATGACGAACACCTCCGGGACGTTCCGGGCGTCTTCTACCAGCGTGCGCCCGCTGAACCGTCCGCGCTCGCCGGGCCCGGCAGCATCAGCCCCCAGGCGCCGGCCCGGACCGTCCAGGTCCGGGTGCGCACCGGCCCCCCGGTCTGTATGTCGGCCCGGTAGCGGAAGTCCGCGCCGGAGACGGTGACCGCCTTGGCCTCCGCCGTCACCTCCTCGCCCGAGGCGGTGCGGACGACGACGTCGGCCAGGCCGCCGCCGCCCTGCGAAGTCACCGAGATGCCCCGTACCGGCGTGTCCAGGTCGCTCAGCAGCACCCCGTCCGCCTCGATGCGCAGACGGTGCGTGCCCGGGTGGGCGGCGGCGGCGACCGGGGCCGGGCGGACCAGGGACGTCATCAGCGAGCGGCAGGTGTCCCAGACGGCCGTGACGCCCGAGGGCGGGCCGCCCGGGCCGGGCGGCGGGGCGGGGGCGGGGATGCGCAGGCGGCCGAGGACCACGCCGTCGCTGTCGTCGACCAGGAGGTCCAGCCGCCGCACCGCACCGTCCAGCGCGGTCCGCGCGGCCGCCACCGCGCCCCGGGGGACGCCGAGGGCGTGGGCCACCTCCAGGGCGTGCGCCGCGCCGACGGGGATCAGGGAGAGGACGCCGTCGGCCAGCTCCCGTTCGCGGTGCAGCTGGGCCACCGCGCGCAGCAGTGCGTGATCGTCGCCGACCACCACGGGCCGGCGCGAACCCCGCCGGGACAGGGCCCGGGCGAACTCCTCGGGGGTGTCCGGAAGGCAGATCTTGGCGTGCGAGCCGGCGCTCAGCACGTCCCTGGCGATGCGCACGGACTCGCCGTCGGTCCGGCGGGCGACCGGGTCGATGACCACCAGGAGCTGGTCGTCGCCGTCGCCGGGGGGCTCTGCAGCCGACACCTCGGTCCTTCCTCGGGTAGCATCTTGGTGCAAGAGCCCCTTGCGCTATTGCGCCAGGGGCTTCGTCTATTCCGGGGCACCCGGTTCGACGGCTCAGGCTTTGCCGTACATCGTCGTGCGGCAGGTACGACCTTTACGTACGCCCCCTGACCTTGGACATGCCCCGCCCGGAAGGGGTGTACGCCTGTGCCCGCACTTGTGCTGCTCGGTGCTCAGTGGGGTGACGAGGGCAAGGGGAAGGCCACCGACCTCCTCGGTGGATCCGTGGACTATGTCGTGCGATACCAAGGCGGTAACAACGCCGGTCACACGGTCGTCGTAGGCGACCAGAAGTACGCACTGCATCTCCTCCCCTCCGGAATCCTGTCGCCGGGTTGTACCCCGGTCATCGGGAACGGTGTCGTGGTCGACCCGGCGGTCCTGCTCTCCGAGCTGAGCGGTCTGAACGAGCGAGGCGTCGACACGTCCAAGCTTCTGATCAGCGGCAACGCTCATTTGATCACTCCGTACAACGTCACGCTCGACAAGGTGACCGAGCGCTTCCTGGGGAAGCGCAAGATCGGCACGACGGGCCGGGGCATCGGTCCGACGTACGCCGACAAGATCAACCGGGTGGGGATCCGCGTCCAGGACCTCTACGACGAGTCGATCCTGGAGCAGAAGGTGGAGGCGGCCCTGGAGCAGAAGAACCAGCTCCTGGCCAAGGTCTTCAACCGTCGGGCCATCGAGGCCGGCAAGGTCGTCGAGGACATGCTCCAGTACGCGGAGCAGATCAAGCCGTTCGTCGCCGACACGACCCTGATCCTGAACGATGCCATCGACGAGGGCAAGGTCGTCCTCTTCGAGGGCGGCCAGGGCACCCTGCTCGACGTCGACCACGGCACGTACCCCTTCGTCACCTCGTCGAACCCGACGGCGGGCGGCGCCTGCACCGGCGCCGGTGTCGGCCCGACGAAGATCAGCCGCGTCATCGGCATCCTCAAGGCCTATACGACGCGGGTCGGCGCCGGTCCGTTCCCGACCGAGCTGCACGACGAGGACGGCGAGGCGCTGCGGCGCATCGGCGGCGAGCGCGGTGTGACCACCGGCCGTGACCGCCGCTGCGGCTGGTTCGACGCCCCGATCGCGCGGTACGCGACCCGGGTCAACGGCCTGACCGACTTCTTCCTCACCAAGCTGGACGTCCTCACCGGCTGGGAGCAGATCCCGGTCTGCGTGGCGTACGAGATCGACGGCAAGCGCGTCGAGGAACTCCCGTACAACCAGACCGACTTCCACCACGCGAAGCCGATCTACGAGAATCTCCCGGGCTGGTCCGAGGACATCACCAAGGCCAAGACCTTCTCCGACCTGCCGAAGAACGCGCAGGGTTACGTGAAGGCCCTGGAGGAGATGTCGGGCGCACCGATCTCCGCGATCGGCGTCGGCCCCGGCCGGACCGAGACCATCGAGATCAACTCGTTCCTGTAGGCGGTGCTTTGCAGGCAGTGCTTGTCCGTGGGGCCCGGGATCACTCCGATCCCGGGCCCCACGGCTTTTCCCGCGAACTGTGGGCGCGCGCCCGCCTCAGCCCACCCGGCGGTACGTGACGGGATCGGCCGACTCGCCCAGCCAGGTGAGCGAGAGGCCGTCCGCCCCCTTCATCCGCACCACGCGGGTTCCGCTGTCGTCGCATTTGTCTTCGGGCTCGGCGGCCGTCACCGTCTGGGGGCCCAGCCGGAGTCCGTTGCTGTCGGCGTCGACGAGGACGCTCTTCCACTCGCAGTGGTACGAAGGTCCGTCGCCGGTGTACCGGGCGACCACCTCGCCGTAGGGCGCCTGGCTCAGCTTCAGCGTGGTCTTCGTTCCCGCGTTGTTCCCCTCGTCTTCGGCGGACGGCACGAGTTCCCAGGTGCCGAGGAACTGGGTGGGGACGGGGGAGCCGGATTCGGTGACCTTGCGCAGGGTCGCGGTCTCGTCGCCGTCGCTGCTGGTCCAGATGAGCGTGCCGTCCGCTCCGGCGCGCAGGGTCTGCCTGCCGCCGTCCTCGCATTTGCCCTCGGGGATGCTGGTCACCGCACGCGAGTTCAGCACCATCAGGTTGTCGAACGAGATGAGTTCGGCCGCTCCGGTGCACAGGCCGTCGTCGAACGAGTTGAATGTCGTGGCGACGTCGGCCCCGACGGGTCCCTGGGTGATCGTGATCCGCCGGAGCGCCACCTCCTCCCCGTCCCGCTTGGTGACGCCCTGCCAGATGCCCAGGTACTCGTCGGCGATCACGCCTTCGACGGCCGCGGACGCGGAGGCGTTCGGGCTCGCGGCCGTGGGCTCGTCCTTGGATGCCGAAGGGGTGGGGGGCGAGGAGGGGGACGGGGATCCGGCTCCCTTGGCCGAGCCGGAGGCTTTTCCGTCGTTCCCCTTGGCGTTCGTCTTGACGAGGTACGTGGCGCCGCCCGCGACCAGCGCGACAGCCGCGACGGCCGACACGATGACCAGTGCCGTACGCCGCCTGTTCCGACGGGACGCGGGCCGGCTCGATGAGGCCGGGTGGGGCGTGGCCGGGTCGGCCGACGCCGGCAGGCCGGGGAACGGGGTGGGTGCTCCGAACACACCGAGCGGGGAGGGGGCCGGCGCGGGGCCGGGCAGCGGATCAGGGGTGGTCGGCGGCTGTGCGGGCGGCGGCAGCGGTGGCGCGGACGGAGGAGGCGTCGCGGGGAGTGGTGTGGGCGCTGCGGCGGGCGGCAGGACCGGGGGTGCCGGGGCTTCGGATGCCGGGCGGTTCACCGGCGGCGGGGGAGTGGCGGGAGGCGGGGACGACGGAGGGTGCGGAAGACGGGTGCGGGGCGCCTCCGAGTCGAGCAACTCCGCTGCCTTTCGGCCGAGTTCCGCGACCAGGGGGGAGGGCAGCCAGGGTTCTCCGTCCGCTCCGGAGATCGCGTCGGCGGTACGGGAGGCCACGTCCGCAGGGGTGGGCCGGTCCGCGGGGTCCTTGGCCAGGCAGTCGCGGACCAGGTCACAGAGCGCGTCGGGGAGCCCTTCGAGATCGGGATCCTCCTGGGCGATACGGAACATCACCGCGTGCATGCCGCTGTGCGAAGTGCCGAACGGTTGACGCCGGGTGGCGGCGAACATCAGCACCGATCCGAGCGAGAACACATCGCTGACCGGCGTCAGCGCCTCGCCGCGCACCTGCTCGGGGGACATGTAGCCGGGGGAGCCGATGACCGCGCCGGTGCGGGTCAGCTTTCCGTCGGCGGTCACCGCGTCGAGCGCGCGGGCGATCCCGAAGTCGATGACCCGGGGCCCGTCGATGGTCACCAGGATGTTCGCCGGCTTGAGATCGCGGTGGATCAGACCGGCCTCGTGCACCGCGCCGAGGGCCTGGGCGAGCCGATTGGCCAGGATCAGCACGGACCGTTCCGGCAGCGGGTCCGGGCGGTCGGCGATCACCGAGTGCAGCGTCGGGCCGGGCACGTATCCCGTGGCAACCCAGGGTGTCGCGGCGTCGGTGTCCGCGTCCAGAACCGGGGCGGTCCAGGCTCCTCCGACACGGCGGGCGGACGCGATCTCCTGGGCGAACCGCCTGCGGAATTCGGGCTCGGCGGCGAGCTCGGACCGCACGAGCTTGACGGCGACGGTCCGGCCACCCGCGGAGCGCGCCAGATAGACCTCGCCCATGCCGCCTGCGCCGAGCCGGGCGAGAAGGCGGTACGGGCCGATGTGTGACGGGTCGTCATGTGTCAGCTGATCCACGTGGGGATCCTTGCACAGGCGGTGTCGTGCGGGCTCGCGGATATGGTCGTGCGGTGCCGTTCCGTTACGCGTGCGCGACCGGGGGGTTCTTGCCGTGATCCCCGGTGATCCCCCGTGATCCCCGGTGTGTTCCCGGCGCGGGCTCCTGGGCGCGAGGGGCCTCGGGGCGGCCGGGCGGGCCGATGGGGCCGATCCGTCCGCATGCTGGACGGGTCAAAGGTTTTACCTTCGGTTCCGTCCCGTTTCGCGAGGCGTTCCGGATGGACTCCCTCCGGAATAGGGGCTGTTGAGAGCGCTCTTGACGCGAACGCTCCGGGCGGGCCCGGCCGGGCCCGGTGCGACCTGCGCCTTTTTCGAGGATGGTCTAGACCTTGACAGGTCCAGACCATCCTCGCTTGAGTGTCGGGCACCCCCACGGCGGCGCACGGCCGGACGTCGCGCCGCGTCTAAGGAGTGTGATCACGTGATTCGACGTGTCATGGCCCTGCTGGTCGCGCTCGGCGCGATCGTCGCGGCGCTCGTCGTCCTCCCCGCCGCCACCGCGCAGGCCGCCACCTGTGCCACGGCTTGGAACTCCTCCGCGGTCTACACCGGAGGCGGCACCGCCTCCTACAACGGCCGCAACTACACCGCCAAGTGGTGGACCCAGAACGAGACGCCGGGCAGCTCCGACGTCTGGGCCGACAACGGCGCCTGCGGAACCGGCGGCGGCGAGGACCCGGGCCAGAGCAACGGGTTCGTCGTCAGCGAGGCCCAGTTCAACCAGATGTTCCCGAACCGGAACGCCTTCTACACCTACCAGGGCCTGACCGACGCCCTGAGCGCCTACCCGGCCTTCGCCAACACCGGGAGCGACGAGATCAAGAAGCGCGAGGCCGCGGCCTTCCTCGCCAACGTCAGCCACGAGACCGGCGGGCTGGTCTACATCAAGGAAGTCAACGAGGCGAACTACCCGCACTACTGCGACGCGAGCCAGCCCTACGGCTGCCCGGCCGGCCAGTCCGCGTACTACGGCAAGGGCCCCATCCAGCTGAGCTGGAACTTCAACTACAAGGCGGCCGGTGACGCGCTCGGCATCGACCTGCTGAACAACCCGTACCTGGTCGAGCAGAACGCCGCCATCGCCTGGAAGACCGGCCTCTGGTACTGGAACACCCAGACCGGCCCCGGCACGATGACCGGCCACAACGCCATCGTGAACAACGCCGGCTTCGGCGAGACGATCCGCTCCATCAACGGTGCGATCGAGTGCAACGGCGGCAACCCGGCCCAGGTCCAGAGCCGGATCGACAAGTTCACGCAGTTCACCCAGGTGCTCGGCACCACCACCGGCTCGAACCTGAGCTGCTGACCCCGGCCCGCGAGGGCCCCTGAGGTTCCCGAGGACCCCACCCGAACGGGGGGTGCGTCCGGCTCACGCCGGGCCACCCCCCGTTTCGGCGTCCACGGCCCGGTTGGCACGATCGTCGTGAGACGCCGACCCCGGGTGTGACGCGGGCCACGGGAACCGGGCGCAGGTCCCGGAGAGGTACAGGGCGTGGAAGACAACGAAGTACGGGAGCGGATCCGGGCCGGTGACCGGGAGGCCTTCGCGGACCTCTACGACCGGTACGCCCGCACCGTCCACCAGCACGCCGCCCGTCTCACCGGGGACCTCTCGGCCGCCGAGGACGTGATGTCGGAGACCTTCCTCGCCGCCTGGCGCACCCGCGGACAGGTCCGCGCCGAGGGCGGTCCGCTGGGCCCCTGGCTGCTGGGCATCGCGACCAACAAGGCGCGCAACCACCGCCGTGGGGTCGGCCGCCGGCTCGCCTTCCTGGCCCGCCAGCCGAAGCCCGAGGAGACCGCCGACTTCGCCGAGGCGTCCGCCGAGCGACTGGACCACCAGCGCGAACTCGCGGCCGTACGCGCGGTCCTCGACCGGCTCCGGGGGCCCGAGCGGGAGGTGCTCGCGCTCTATGTCTGGGCCGGGCTCGACTACGCGCAGACGGCGGACGCACTGGGCGTGCCCGTGGGCACCGTACGCTCCCGGCTCTCCCGGGCCCGGAAGCGGCTGCGCGCGCTGACGGGCGAACGGCTCGCGCAGGAGGCGCGGGAGGAGCGGGAAGCGCAGGAAGCGCGGGAACCCGGCCGGGGCCGCGGAGAGGTAGGAGGCAGGGCGGCGTTCGTCGCCCTGCCGAGCGAGAGGGGATCGCGATGACGGGTACCGACAACGGCCGCGAAGCGTACGCGGCCGAGCGCGCCGAACTGGCGCGGCTGCTGCCGCCCGCCCCCGGGACCGACCTTCCGCCGGGCCGTCACGAGCACCACAGGGAACGCCTGATGAACCTGATCGACGACGACACCGCCCGCGCCCAGGGCCGTACCGGGGCCGACGCCCCGGACCGCGCCCGCGAGCGAGCCGACCGCCCCGCCCGCCCGCGTCTGCTGCGACCCTCCTTCCTGGCGCCCGCCACCGCGCTGGCCGTGGCCGGGGCGCTGGTCCTGGGCTACGCCGCGCAGAACGGCGGCCCGGCGGGCACGGGCTCCACGGGGGACACCCGGTCGGTGTCCCAGGTGCTCCTGCGCATCTCGGACGCGGCGGGGAAGAGCGACGCCCTGCCGATCCGCGACGACCAGTTCCTCTACACACGCGGCACGGGCCGGGACGTCGACCTGACGAGCGGAAAGGCGGTGGTCGGCCCGCTGGAGGAGTCGGAGTCCTGGTACTCGCAGAAGCCCGGCCCGCAGAAGAAGCTCGGTCTGATCCGCCAGGGCGGGGCCACCTTGCCCATCAACGCCGAGCTGGGCGACAGCGAGGGCACCCGGCCGGGCCTGCACCGGCCCACCTACCGCTGGCTGGCCACGCTGCCGACCGATCCGCGGCAACTGCTGGACTATTTCGACGAGATCACCCCGAAGTTCGAGGGAGAGGACCGCGACCAGGCCCTCTTCGAGTCGATCGGGGGCCTGGTCGGCCACGCGCTCCTCCCGCCCGACACCGCCGCCGGGCTCTTCGAGGCCGTCGCCCTCATCCCCGGCGTCACCAAGACTCCCGACGCGGTGGACGCCATGGGCCGCAAGGGCGTGGGCATCGCCCGCGGCGACGAGCGTTCCGGCGTGCGCACCGAGTGGGTCTTCGACCCGGAGGACCTGTCCTACCTGGGCTGGAGCAGCCATCTGACGCGGGACACGGAGTACGGCAAGAAGGGCGATTTCATGGGTGACAGCGCGGTGATCGAGACAGCGGTGGTCGACAAGGCGGGTGTCCGGCCGCAGAGCTGAGCCCCGCGCGCGGGAACGGACGGCGAGGGGACGGACGGCGGCGGGCCCGGTCACACCACGGGCCCGCTGACGCCACGGACCCCGTCACACCAACTGCGGCCGCACCGACATGAGCAGATGCCGGTGCGTGCCCGGGCCCGCCCCGTCCGTCGGCGTCCCGTCCGTGATCAGCGCGCGCTGGCCGGCCCCCAGCAGCAGGAGCCGCAGCGATGGATCCGTGAACGAGGCCAGGGCGTCCGCCAGATAGCCGGGGTTGAAGGCCACCGTCAGCTCCTCGGCCCCCTCCAGGGTGGCCGGCAGCCGCTGGGAGGCCACATCGTCCTCGTAACCCGCCCGGAGCAGGACCGAGGCGTCGGCGCGGGAGAAGGTCATCTGCACCGGGCTGTCCCCGTCGGCGACGACGGAGACTCGCTTGACCGCCTCCGTCAGCCGGGCCCGGTCCACCACCGCCACGGCCGGGTCCTCCAGCGCGAACAGCTTCTCGTGGCGCGGCAGTCGGCCATCCAGGAGTCGCACGGTGGTCCGCATCCCGGCGTGCTCGAAGCCCGCCGAACCGGCGTCCAGGGCGACGCTCACCAGCCCGGACCGGCCCAGCGAGCGGGCGATCTCGGTGAGGCGGCGGGCGGAGACGATGACGTCGGCGCTCTCGCCGGGGGCGGTCGCCTTCCACGGGAGGGTGCGTACGGCGAAGCGGTAGCGGTCGGTCGCGGCGAGCGTCATCGTGTCGCCGTCGAGCCCCAGCCGGATTCCGGTGAGCGCGGGCAGTGTGTCGTCGCGCCCCGCGGCCACCGCCACATCGGCCACGGCCGACGCGAACAGCTCCGTGTCCACCGCGCCCCGGACCTGCGGCAGCGCGGGCAGTGCCGGGTAGTCGTCCAGCGGCAGCACGGAGAGGCCGAACCGGGCGCCGTCGCCCGACACCGTGAACCGCGAGCCCTCCACCGCGCACTCCACGGGGCCGTCGGGCAGCACCTTGCAGATGTCCAGCAGCCGCCGCCCCATGACGAGCACCCGGCCGGGCCGCACGACCTCGGCGTCCACGTCGATGCGCGCGGACGCCTCGTAGTCGAGCCCGGAGATCCGCAGCCGTCCGCCCTCGCCCCCGGCCTCGCCCTCCGTGTCCAGCAGCAGGCCGCCCAGCACCGGGACCGGTGACCGTACGGGCAGGACGCGGGCCGCCCAGGCCACGGCCTCGGTCAGGGCACCGCGTTCGATACGGAACTCCATGGGGCGCCTTTCCTCGGACGTCGAGAGCCGGAAGCCGGACGGTGGAAACCGACTCCTGCGTACGACGGTAGGAGGCACCACTGACAATCGGGCCCGGGCAGCGCGCTGGGTGGAACCGGCGACAGCGACCACCCCCGTGAGCCGCTGCCGCCGAGCCCCCGAGTGTCCCGGCTTCCCCCGTCTCCCCCGACGTGCCGGACCACGTTCGGACGATAGAACGGCGGGTAGGGAGACCGGGAGATTCAATACGCCCAGTGGGGCGGCCACGGGGGTATCGGTCCGCACAGTCGGGCCGGGTGGTCCACCCGTACCGCGGCTGTGCCCCGGGCAGGAACGGGGGACGGATGCGAGCACGGGAGCGTGCGGACGATCTTCTGCGGATGCACCGGCTGGCCCGCTCCGGCGGAACGGCCGAGCTGTTGCGCTGGCTCGCCGGGCGGGCCGAGGGCTGGGCCGGGCTCGTCGGGCCGGACGGCACGGTGCTGCACGCGGCGGCCCGTACGGAGCGGGCGGTGGTGCCCGATGTCGCGGGGCTCGTCGCCGAGGGCGCGAACGCCCTCACGGAGCGCGGGGCCCGGGCGTACTCCCTCGACACCGGTGCGCACACCGCCCTGTTGTTCCCCCTGAGCGCCGCCGACCCCGCCGCCCCCGTGCTCGTCGTCGTCGCCCCCCGGCCGGTGGCCGCCGGGCTCGCCACGCTGCTGGCCGACGTGGTCCTGCCACTGTCCCTGTGCCTCCAGGCCGAGACGCTGGAGCGCAAGCGCCGCCGGGTGGACCTCGCCGAGTCCCGGGGCCGCGAGGCGGTGCTGCATCTGCTGATGACGGGGCAGCTCTCCATCGCCCAGCAGGTCGCCGGTGCGCTGCGGCCCCGGCTTCCCGATCCGGTACGGGTGTGTGTCGTGGAGTGCTCCGGCGACGGGCGCGACGAGGTGGCCCGGGTCTGCGCGGAAGCGGACGGCGGCCGGTCCTGGATCGTGCGGTGCCCCGTCTACGCCCGCCATCTCATCCTGGTCATGCCCGCGGAGGAGAAGGCGCCGGAGCCGGGGGCCGTACCGACCGACGAGACGGTCGCCGCCCGGGTGGGCGACTGCGTGGTGGGCGTCAGCGAACCCGTGCCGCTGGCCGACACCGCGACCGGCTACCGCCAGGCCTTCCACGCCCTGGCCGTCGCCCACGAACTGCCGTCCCGTCACGCCCGGTTCGGAGTCTCGCCGGACCCCGCGCTCGTCGTCGGACCGGCCGGCCGCCGGTGGGCGGACGAGCTGCTGAACCCGCTCCTGACCCATGTCCCGCGCCGTACGCAGGACCCCGGGAGCCAGGAGCTGCTGGCCACGGCGGCCTCCTGGCTGGCGTTCTCGTCGCACGCGACCGACCACCTCAAGGTCCACCGCAACACCCTCGCAGCCCGGCTGCGGCTCATCGGCGAGCTGCTCGGCCTCGACCTGCACCGGCTGGCCGACCAGGCGGCGCTCGACCTGGCGCTGCGCGTCCGCGCCACCCCCGCCCCGGCGTGCACCCCCGAGCCCGCGCGGTCCGGATCGCCGGCTTCCGGTACGTCGAAGGCGGCGGGCGGTCTCGACGAGATCCTGGTCCGCCCCGCCGTACGCGACTGGGCGGACCGGCAACTGGCCCCCGTCATCGGCGCCGAGGAGACCCTGCGCACCTGGGTGCGGTGCGAGGGCCGCCTCGGACCGGCCGCCGCCGAGCTGGGCATCTCCGTGCCCGGCGCCCGCAAGCGCCTCACCCGCCTCGAAACGGCGCTCAAGCGCTCGCTGCTGCGGCCTCCGAGCGCCCGCTACGACCTGTGGCTGGCGCTGAGGGCGAAGGATCTCACTTCGAAGGATCTCACTTCGTGAGAAGGGGCCGAGGAAACAGGATCGAAGTGGCCCAGGTCACAGAGGGAGGGGGTGGGTGCGTCACGTCGTGTCCATCGGCCGGAAAGCCGCCGCCAAGATCACCTCATCCGGCGGTTTTGGGTGATGTAAGTATCGGCCGATGCTACTGCGGGTGACACGTTAAATGCCGATTGCCGTCGGCCGGCGGTCCATTGCCGGTCAAGTCCTGTGCAAGAGCCCTCCCTTACCTCTTCCGTGTTCGTCCTCAATACCGTTACGGTGCTGGGGACCACAGCACGGCGAGATGTAAATACGGGGATAACTCGGGGGATTGGCTGCGCGCGTGACGTGTCGGACGGCGCGTTCACGACCGGCCGTCGCGCAGCGATGAGTTCTGTCGACGCGTCATCAGCACGTCCATACCTTCCAGTTCTACCCATAGGCATTCTCTGCCGGGCGCAGAAAAATAGCCCCGCGGTGGTAGGACACCACGGGGCTGTTACTCACTCCCTTGGAAGGGGCAGATGTGAGCATTCGCAGTATGGCGCGGTCCCGCGGCACGGGCAAGGTCGTGACGGTGGCGGTCGCGGTCGCCTCGGTCGTCGGCATGATGGCAACGTTGTCTCCGGCGTCCGCCGCCGATGAGCCGAAGGCCGGGATCGAGAAGCCGACAGCCTCGGAGTACGTCGCCTGGCTCGGTCAGCAGGACGACGCCGACGCCGACAGGACCGCCGAGCAGTTCGAGGCGCTCTCGTCCGACGAGCAGGCGAAGTTCCTGAACTACATCGCCGATCCGGAGCTGGTCACGGCGCTGGCCGGGGAGAAGGGGGATCCGGGCGCCGATCCCGACACCGAGGCGCGGCGCACCGCCACCGGCGAGAGGGTCACGACGAAGCTCGCCGGAGGTGACGTCGTCATCACCAGTGAAGGCGGCGTGACCGCTCCGGCCACCCGGGGCACGGCAGGGGACTGGAGTTGCTACAACTGGGTCAACTACAAGGTCTTCGGTATCGAGATCGCCAAGCACACGCTGAAGCAGTGGTATCGCTCGACGACGACGAAGGTCGACAAGGTCTACTCGGCCTCGGCCACGCACAAGAACCTCAATCCGGGGGTCCAGGTCTCCAACCAGCCGGAGGACCAGTGGATTTCCGCAGCCGGTAACGCCCTGGCGTACGCGGTGTGGAACATCGACTTCGTCTACAGTGGCAGCGCGATCCACAGTGACAAGCGCCAGCACATCCGCTGCGACGAGACCGGCTACAGGTTCGGATATTTCAAGAACGCCTGATCGGCTCGCATGTCCGAAGAGCCGACGTAGGAGGGAAATCGGATGGCAGAGCGCTTGAGGCAGCGACAGCACGTCATGCGGACGCTATTCGCTCGACCACTGTTCCTGACCATCGTGGTGGTGATCGGTCTCATCGTCGCGGCAGGCATCATCGGAATGATCTTCTACGCCAATTTCGACGTGGAAATCGGCAAGTGAGCTGACGCCTTTGCGGATGGCCGGCGAGTGTCGAGCCATCCGCAAAGGCGTACTCGCCGCGCAGGAGCAGCCAGTCGTTCTTCCGCAGCCCGAGAGAGCCCGGGCCGAAAGAGGCCGACGACGTGTAGAGGGGCTGCCCGGAGGTACCGCCGGGCAGGGCCCACACCGCGCCCTGGCCGTTCGCCTGCGCCGCCCCCACCACGAGGTCGGGCCGCCCGTCCTTGTTCAGGTCCGCGACCGCGACCGACGCCCCGAACGCATCGCCTTCCTCGGCCGCTCCGGGGGCGTCCGCCGAGTTCTGCGTGATCACGGCCCGCTTGGCGGCGGAGACGCCCTTGGCCGACCCGTGGAGCACGACGATCGCCCCGGCGGCGCCGCCGTCACGCGGGGGACTCTGATCACCGTACGTTACTAGTACAGTGTGTTAGTTTGGGTCGGGAGGTTGAAGTAGCACACCGTATTGGTCGCTGCCAGGGAGGGCGTCACCATGGGGCTGAGCTGGAACGACCGACGACTTGAGCGCCGGGTGAAGCCGGGCGACGGGAAGCCGCTGAAGCCCTTCCGCTGGTGGCAGATGACCCGGCGCTCGCTCCTCTCCATCGCGCTGCCGGAGGACGGCGGCTTCTCCGTGACGTACACCGTGGAGGTCAAGCACGGCGGCGACCCCGAGACGGGCGTGGTCCGGGCCCGGCTGTACCGCGACGGGTTCTGCGAGGCCGAGTCCAAGCTCCCGGCGCGCTTCCCCGTCCCCGGCGGGAACATCGAGGTCCGCAGGAGCGAAGTGGGCATGCGCCGCTGCCACTTCGTCGCGGACGACGGCAGGGAGACGCGTCTCGTCCCCGACCCCCGCTCGGCGGAGGGGCGACGCATGAACTTCGCCCGTCAGCACCCGGGTGCCAGCGTGCTCATCGGGGCCGTGTCGGTGGTGCTCCTGCTCATCGGCGTCGGCCTCAATCTGCTCCAGGCCGCGCAGCCGATCTCTGAAATCCCGGCCATCGCCGAGTCGTTGGGCACCTTCGAGTCGCCGTTGCGGCTGCCGATATGGCTGAACGTCACGCTCGGCGTCGGCGCGGCGCTCGGTGCGACCGAGCGGGCCATGCGGATGCGCTACCACTGGCTCCTGGACGGCGGAGCCGGCACCTGACGCACGCAGAGGACCGGCTCAGACCCGGTTGTCCAGCACGAGGTCGACACCCGTGCGGAGCATGTCCAGCTCAGTGGCGATGTACGAGTCCTCGCTCGGCAGCACCTGCTCGATCGATACGCCGTTGGCCAGGGTCAACAGGAACCGCGCGCGCCGTGCCGTGTCTCCGGCGGGCAGCGCCCCTTCCTCGACCAGCACGTTCAGGCACTCCTCGACCCGGCGGGTCACCTCGCGCTGCATCGCCTGGTACTCCGCCCGCATCGCCTGGGTGGGCTCCGACGCGATGTACCGCTCGTGCACGGTCAGCCACGCCTCACGCGCGTCCCGGGCGCTGTCCGGCGGTACGAGGAGGCCCTGTACGCAGCCGAGCAGGCGGTCACGCGGAGAGATGGACGTGTCCCGGAAGCCGGCCTCGGGCAGGACGAGGTCGAAGACGACCTTCAACATGGCGTCCATGAGCGCGCGTTGCGTGGGGAAGTGGTGCCGCAGGGACCCCGTGCTCACCCGCGCCCGCTCGGCCACGGCGCGCACGCTCAGCGCCGAGCCCGCGCCCTCACCGAGCATGGTCGAGGCGGCCCACAGAATCCGGTCCCGGCTCTTGAGCCCCTCGGGCGGCGTCGGGTGCGCCGGTTCGGGTTCCGGTTCCGCGTCACCAGCACGCTGTACTGCCATGACGCCGACGCTAACACGCCCGCCACCAGCGAATACGGCAGGACGGCAGGTCAGCAGGACCGCAGGACCGCAGGACCGCAGGACGGCGGGACCGCCGCCGTCCGTGAGCTGCGGAGACGTCGGCCCTGGCCCGAACCCCCGCTTCCCGCAAGCGCGTTCGGGGAAGATCGCCCCCATGGAAGCGAAACGGGAGCAGCGCATCCACACGGTGCTGCGGTATCTGAACCCCCTGCTGGCCGTGGTCACGGTGGGCAGCCTGCTGTGGACGGTGCGGACGCTGGGCAAGGGCGGGCTGGAGCCGGGTGACACGGCCGGGGTCGTGGCGGTGCCGCTGGCCGCGCTCGCCGCCTGGCTTGGCACCGTGGCGATCCTCCGGCGCCGCCCGGAGACGGAGGTGACGGCGTCCCGGCTGGCCGGTCTCGTGCAGGGTGCGGAGAGGGCGGCGCTGGCCCGGCTCCTGGGCTTCGGCGCTCCCCTGATCGACCTCCGCTTCCGGGCACCGGACACCCCCGACGGGGAGCACCCGCGGACCGGGGCCGTCGACCACGTCCGCGCTCTGCACCCCCGGCGCGTCGTCATCACCGGGGAGTCCGGCGCCGGGAAGAGCGTGCTGGCGGGCCAGGTGATTCTGGCGCTGCTGGAAACCCGCCAGGCGGGCGCACCCGTCCCCGTACGGATCGCCGCCACGGCCTGGGAGCCTGGGCGGCCCTTCGACGTCTGGTTCGCCGAGCAGATATCCCGTCGGTACGCGCTGAGCGCGGCAGAGGCCCGCGTACTCGTCACCGGCCACCACGTGATGCCCGTCATCGACGGCGTGGACGAGATGGGCGCCACCCACGCGGCGGCCCTGCTCGACCAACTCAGCAGCGACCGAAGGAACATGGACCAGCGCCCGGTCATCCTCACCTGCCGCACCGGCCCGTACGAGCGGCTGCGCGAGGAGCACCCGGTGACCAACGCCCACCACATCACCGTCGAACCCCTCGACGGCGCCCAGTCCGCCGCCTTCCTGGCCGGCCACCCCCGGGTCGCACCCAACGCCCAACGCTGGGCCCCTGTCCTGGCCGACCTCCGTGCCGCCCCCGAGGGCCCGCTCGCCCAGGCCCTCGACTCCCCCTGGCGCCTCACCCTCGCCGCGACGGCCTATGCGCGCGACCCGGCCGACCTGGTCGCGCGGGCGGCCTCCGGCGACCTCCACGAGCACCTGCTCGCCCGCTACATCCCGGCCACCGTCCGGCTGCACTTCGCCGAGGAGGACGAGCGGGGGTACGCGGAGGAGGATGTGGCGCGCTGGCTCAGCGAACTGGCCTGGCATGTGGGCCTGCGCGGCGCGGAGTCGGTGGAGACGGCACGCGCGGCCCGGCTGCTGCGCGATCAGATGGAGAACCACCACCGGGCGAGACGGGCCCTCGTCGAGACCGAGGAGTGGGCCCGGTACGCGCTCGCGGCCCACGACGGCACCGGCCCCGACCCCGACAGCCTGCGGGAGACGGCGGACCGGGCGGCGGCGGAGGTGCGCGCACTCGACACCCAGAACCTGCGCGAGGTGCGGGATTTGCGGCGGATCGTGCGCTCGGACGAGTACGCCGTCGGCTCCATCGTCCCCGGTCGGCTCTGGACCATGGCCGCGCCCCGCCGCATCCGCGTGATGGACGCGCTGATCTGCGGCTCCTTCCCCCCAGTGGGCTGGGCCGTCGTCTGGATGGTGTGGGACGTACGGCTGCCCGAGCCGACCCCGTGGTGGGGTTACGCGCTGCCCTGGGCCGGCGGGGTGCTCGGCGGTCTCGCCGGCTGGCTTGCGTACCGGCAGAGGCCCCTGGAGGCGCCAGGGGTCGGCCTGCCGAGCCTACGGCGCGGGCGGGAACGCCGACGGCTGACCGGTCTGGCCCTGCGGGCGCTGCTGCGGGTCGTGGCGGTACCGGGCCTGTTCGCCGCGGTCAACGCCGCCGCCTCCGCGCTCGACGCCTCGGACCTGGCCGCCTCGATCGCGGGCGGGGCGGTGGGCGCGGCCGCCTTCGCCCTGCTGCCCCCGTGGCGCCCCCTCTTGGCGCTGCCGCCCCTTCCGCGGACGATGGCACTGCTCGCGGCCGTGTTCTGCGTGTTCGTCGGCGGGGCGACGGGAACCTTCGCGGCGGCGATGGACGTAGCGATCATCGCGATCATGACGGACATGGGTGCACTGTCCCTCATACCCTCCATCGCCTGGTTCGTCTTCCACTGGGCCTGGGGCGCGGAGCCCGACCCGTGGGAGACACGACGGCGCACCCCGCAGGGAGGCATCCTCGCCGAGGTGATCCGCGCCACGGCCGCGGCGGCATTGTTCGCGGTGGCTCTGTGCTGGTCTCTCTTTCTCCTGCCGGGAGCCGTTCCCTTCCTCGACGTGACGCCGACCGTACTCGTCACGACGGGCGCGGCCGTCTTCGTCCCGACAGCCGTGCTGCGGATGCCCACCCCGCGCCGCTACCTGCACGCGCTCCTTCTCCTGCAACCCCTCCTGCCGTTCCGGCTGGGCCGCTTCCTGAAGTGGGCGTACGGGGCGGGGCTGCTGCGGACGGAGGGCCCGGCGTACCAGTTCCGCCACCGCGAGCTGTACGAGTGGCTGATCCTGTCGTACTACGAGCGCGGCCCCGAGGCGGTCCCGCGCGGCTACGTCACTCCGCCCAGGTGACGAACGCCGACCAGGCGTCGGGCGCGACGGCGAAGGCGGGCCCGACGGTGACCTTGGAGTCACGGACGTGGACGGAGTGGGGGCAGGCGGCGACCTCGACGCAGTTGCCCGCGTTGTCCGGAGCTGGACCAGTTCTTCCACGCGCTGGTCGGGGAGCGGTGGGAATGAGCCCCCGACGAGCGGCCGCGCGTACGCCTCCGTCTGGAACGACCCGTGGACGACGACGTTCGCGGCGAACAACTGGAGGCTGATGGCGGCCTCTTCCAGCAGTGCGTAGTCCTTGAACCGCTCGGGAAGCCGCTCCATTCGCATGTACTTCCGTGCCGTCTCGAAGATGGGAGTGCCGTTCCCCAGGACCCTGTTCAGTTCGACCAGCATGGCGTCGCTGGCGGGCTGCGCGCAGGTCTCCATCGCGCTGATCGCCGCCGCCGAGTAGCCGATCTCCTTGCCTTCCTGCTCCTGGGTCCACCCGCGCTGGATGCGTAGCGTCCGGGCCGTCCCGGCCACCATCCGGGCCATCGGGCTCGCCGTTTCCTTGTTCTCAGCACCCGCCGTTGCGCGATCTCTATTCGACTCGACCGAACTCAACCGGTCACTACTCGATGCCCTCGGCGGCGAACCGGGGCCCGTCGTCAGCGAGTCGAACGGCCGGCGCGGGGTGTACTTCCTCGTGGCGCCCGGGTCGACGGCGGGGAGGCTGTGGCCGCGTGAGGTGACGACGTTCAACTCGGCGACCGCCAGGATCAGTTACGTACCGGTACCGGTACGGGCGTTCGGGGGCGACACGTGGCCGCTGATGTGGCGGTACCCGCCCACGCGTGCGGGGCGGTTCGTGCACACCTTGATCTTGTTCAACGCGGCGTATGCGTCACTGAGTTGAGCATCCGGGGGTGTCGTCAGGGCGTGGGGCCGTGATTGACAGTCCTTACTTGCACATGCAAGAGTCTGCGACGTGAGGGCGGCGCACCGATGCGAATCAGTGCCGGCACTCAATTGCATGTACGAGCAAGCATTAGTCAAGCGCACTCCATGGAAGGACCCCCCATGCACTGGCTCTACCTCGCCATCGCCGTCGCCTTCGAAATCCTGGTCGCCATCGCCGCCGGAAAGGCCGAGGGCTTCAAGAACCGCAAGTGGACGTCCATCACCCTGGCCAGCGGGGCGGCCGCGACCTTCTTCCTCAGCAAGGCGCTGCTGACCTTCGACGTCGGCGTCGGCTACGCGCTGTGGACGTCGGTCGCGGGCGTCGGCATCACCGTGCTCGGTGCGCTGTTCTTCGGCCAGCGCCTGAATCTGCACAAGGCGATCGGCATCGTCCTCGTCATCGGTGGGGTCGTGGGCCTGCAGCTGAGCGGTTCCGCCTGATCCGCACAGCGCGTCCCACACAGAGCACCCCGAGCACAGCACCTGACGACTTCCCCGAGAGAGGCTCACCTCCCATGCCGACCAACGCTGCCCAGAACTCCACCGTCGCCGCCGCCAAGAACTCCTCCACCAACGCCTGGCTCTCGCTCCTGCTCGCCGGTGTCTTCGAGATCGGGTACGCCCTCGCCGTCGGCGGCAGCGAAGGCTTCACCGTCCTGACCTGGTCCCTGGTCGCCGTGGTCTTCTTCCTGCTGACGCTCTACACGCTGAGCCTGGCCCTCCGCACGATCGACGTGAGCATCGGTTACGCGGTCTGGGCGGGTATCGGTGCCGTGGGCGCCGCCGTTCTCGGCCCGCTCTTCTTCGACGAGACCCTCACCGTGGCGAAGGGCGTCTGGCTGGCCGTCATCATCGTCGGCGTCATCTGGCTGAAGCTCGCCGACCGCACGAAGCCGGCCGAGGCGGAGGCTCCGGCGCAGGCCCCCGAGCGCATCGCGGGACCGGCCGACGCGGTCCGGGCCTGACGCCGCTGGACTGCTCCCGCACGGCACGGCCGCACCCGGGGCTGCTCACCTGCTCGGCTCATCTCCGACAGGCGAGCGCCCCGGGGGCGGCCGACGTGACGGGGGCACGCCCCTGCCCCGTCGGTGTGCCCGGCATCCCGCACAGGAAGCTCTACCGCGAGCACTGCCGAGACCCCGCCCGGCAGCACCCCCGCGCGCGGGTTCCTCGGAAGTGAAGCTGGCTTCCGTCCCGTTGGGGTCGGCGTGTTGGTCTAGCTGGGGGTGGCAAGCCGGGCAACGGCGGGTTGTGCAGCCATGGTTGGGATCAGACAGGTTTGAGCAGGTCGCGGAGGTTGGCCATGTGGGCCTTGACGGCGGCGATTTCGGTGGGGTCGAGTGAGGGTTGGCCGCCTGCGGAGTGGGCGGCGCGGCAGGGGCGGCAGAGGCCGTCGGGGAGGGCTTCCAGCTGGCCGGGGCGGCCGCAGTCGGTGCATTCCATCAGGATGCGAAGGGCTGGGGTGCCGGTGCTGGGGGAGGGGTTCGGGGTGGTGGGCAGCTGGGGTGGGATTTTGTCCGTGAGGCGGCGGCGGACGAAGCGGGGTGGGCAGTCGACCTGGGCGGGGAGTCCTGCGGTGAGGGCGGCGATCAGGTAGTCGGTGGTCACCCCTCGGGCGAGCCATTCCGCGGCCTGCGCCTCCAAGGCGGCGCAGTCGTCGGCGGACAGCGTCAGCCGGATGTCCCTGCGGCCGAGTTCGGCCAGGGCGAGGTAGGCGGGGGAGGGGGCCGCCCCACCTGTCGGAGTCGTCGCCGGTGCCGGTGCCGGTGCCGGGCTCGTGGGCTCGGGTGCGGTGCGCTGCTGCGGTACGGCGGCGGGGGCCGGGGCGGGTGATGCCGAGGCGGCCAAGGGCTTCGCAGGGGCCGCGGTTCGAGAGGCGTCCTCGGTGGCGAGGTAGGTGTTCCACCACTCGTTGTCGCGGGCGGTGCGGGACCAGAACGTGCGGAAGGCCCAGCGTGCCTTGCCGCCTGCGCCGACGGCGCACCGTACGCGTCGCAGATGCCCCGCGACGGAGAGGGCGTTGAGGGCTGTGGAGATGGCCTGTTGCCCGTACAGCGGGAGCTGCTTGGCCAGTTGCTTGATGCTCATCGCGGCACCGTCAGGGAGGTGGTCGATGAATCCGGCAACGTACCGTTCGCGCGTCGGCAGCAGGGCGAAGTCGTCGCGCGTACGTGGTTGTTGGCCGGGCGCGGAGCGTTTGCCGTAGCCGGGGTTGGCCATCGGGTACGCGGCGGGGACTGCGGGGGCGGGCAGGGCGGAGCTAAAGTGCGGAGTAGCCATGGGATCGGCTTTCTAGGTGATCGATCTCGCGGTTAGACCCCGGCCTGGTGCTGTAACACCTCGTCGGGGTCGCTTAGTTCTCGCACCGTAAGCGGCCGTCACGCTCCGCCGCAAGCTGTCACGATTAGTCATACTGGCTGGCCGTGACGGGGTAGGGAGGTGGGGGTGGTTTTCCCAACCCCCCTCTTTTCCCTCCCGGTTAAAGAAGGAGCTCGCGCCCCGGGGCTCGCATCCCGACACCCGGATCCCGGCATCCGAGCTTCGGGCCCGGGGCCCACGCACGTATCCCCGCAAGAGTGAACGCAGTGCTTCGGCGCTCACGTCCTGAGTGCCGAGCTTCGGGCGTCGGGCGTCGGGGTGGACGGTTCGATCGCGTCAGGCAGCGCCGCGCAGTGCCTGCACCGCGCGGGCGAGCTGGTCGTCGGTGCTCGCGGTGTCGAGGGCCGAGCCGAGGACGTCGGCGTAGGTGGACCGGGCGTCCTGGTAGTGCTTGCGGCCCTCGTCGGTGATGACGGCGTACACACCGCGCTTGTCGTCGTCGCAGGTGTCCTTGTAGGCGTACCCGGCGCTCTCCAGCCGCCCCACGAGCCGGGTCACCGAGCTCTGCCCCAGGCCGATGCGGTCCGCGAGCTCCTGCATCCGGTGCTCGCCCTTCTCGGCGCGGGTGAGGACCTCCAGGGCCCGGTACTCGGACAGGCCGACGCCGAAGCGGCGTTGCAGGGCGTGTGCGAGCTGTCGCTCCACGAACGTGTGCAGACCGAGGACGGAGTCCCACATGGCCAGATCGGAGGCGGCGCGCGGCTGCTGCTGCTTGACCGTCATGGAGGGCTCCCCTTGTCGACGACGATACTCAACAAGATACATGTCCATGCAAGCATGTGGGGGTGCGTCGTCTCAGCGGACGTGCGGGGCCGCGTGGGTGCAGGGCTTGCTCGACGGTCGTCGACACGATGCCGAGGCCGTCGAGGACGTCCGGCCCAGACCCGCGGGGCCAGGTGGGCGGGGAGGCAGTGGACCGCCACCTCACCACCCGGTACCCCGGCATCGAGTTCCGGACACCGTCACCGTCGCCAGCGTGACGGGCGGGCGGAGTGCGGGAGTCGGCCCGCTAGGAGACCCGTCAGGAACGCGGCGTGGTGATCCGGGCGATCGCCTCGACCGTCAGGGCGCGGTCGTGCGGCTCGGTCTCCAGGGCGCGGTGGATGGACAGGCCCTCGATGAGCGCGTCGAGCTGGCGGGCGGTGGCCGGGTCGAAGTGCCACTCCAGGGCCCGGCGGCTGCGGCCCATCCAGGTGCGGGTGAGCTCGCGGTAGGCGGGCCGGCGGGCGGCGAGGGTGTAGAGCTCGTGGGTGAGGATCAGCTCGCGCTGGTTGCCGCCGGAGAGGTGGTGGACAAGGTCGGCGACGGCCTCGCGCGCCTCGTCGGGGGTGCTCGCCGCGCCCAGGCGCTCCTCGAAGACGGCGACGATCGTGCCGGAGAAGCGGGTGAACGCCTCGTGCAGCAGCTCGTCCATGCCGGAGAAGTGGTACGTCATCGAACCGAGCGGCACGCCCGCGCGGGCGGCGACCTTGCGGTGCGAGACGCCCGCGACGCCCTCGTCGACGATGAGGTCCAGCGCCGCGTCGATGATGCGGTCCCGCCGCTCGGGGTCGGTGCGCCCTGTCGCCACGCGGCGCTCCTCTCCTCGGTCTTTTCCCCGGTGTCTCCCCGGCCGGCTCGGCCCTCCTCGCAGCATAGGGCTCGGGGGTCGCGGTGGCCGGGGGCGCGGGTCAGCCGAAGGTGCGGCGGTAGGCCCGGGGGCTGACGCCGGTGGTCTTGCGGAACCGGTCGCGGAAGGCGGTGGGCGAGCCGAATCCGACCTGGGCGCCGATCCGTTCGACGGAGTGGTCGGTGGTCTCCAGCAGATGCTGGGCCTGCCGGACGCGCGCCCGGTGCAGCCACTGGAGCGGGGTGGTGCCGGTCTGCTCACGGAAGCGGCGCATCAGGGTCCGGGTGCTGGTGCTGGCCCGGGCCGCGATGTCGGCGAGGGTGAGCTCGGCGGCGAGGTTGTCCTGGAGCCAGGACAGGAGCGGCTCCAGGGCGTGGCCCTGCGGGGCGGGTGCGTAGTCGTGGACGATGAACTGCGCCTGCCCGCCCTCGCGTTCCAGCGGCATCACGGACAGCCGGGCCGCGTCGGCGGCGACGGCCGAACCGTAGTCGCGGCGGATCATGTGCAGGCACAGGTCCAGCCCGGCGGCGGCCCCGGCCGAGGTGAGGATGCGGCCGTTGTCGACGTACAGGACGTCCGGGTCGACCTCGATGTCCGGGTGGGTGGCGGCCAGCAGATCGGCGGCGATCCAGTGGGTGGTGGCGCGCAGCCCGTCGAGGAGGCCGGTGGCGGCCAGCGGGAAGGTGCCGGAACAGATGGAGGCGATACGCGTGCCCGCCCGGGCGGCGGTCCGCAGCGCGTCGCGGACGGCGGGGGAGATCGGGGCGGTCGGGGCGGCGGTGCCGGGCACGATGACCGTGTCGGCGCCGGCGAGCCCGTCGAGCCCCCAGGGCGCCCGCAGGGTGAAGGCGCCCGCGTCGATCTCGGGCTGCTCGGCGCAGACGCGGATCTGGTAGCCGGGCCGGCCGTCCGGGAGGCGGGTGCGGGTGAAGACCTCGATCGGCGTGGACAGGTCGAAGGGGATCACCTGGTCCAGGGCGAGGACGGCGACGGTGTGCATGGCGAGAAGATACCGCGCCGCTGAGCGCAGAGGGATGCCTCGGCCGCCTGCGTATCCGCTCTGAGCAGCGAAAATGAACCCCGGAAGCGCTATGGCGATATCCCGTCGAAAGGTGTCGCTCCTGCCACTGGGAGGCGGCGCGGCGGCCGCATAGCGTCGGAACGGCCCCGGGACGTACCGGGACCGCACGCCCGGCTCGTACCCGGCTCGTACGGGGATCGCACGCCCGGCTCGTACGGGGATCGCCACGCCGCCCGGTTCCGTGCCGGGACCGCCACCCCGCCCGGCTCGTACCGGGACCGCACGCTCGGAGGAACTCGCCATGCGCGCCCAGATCGTCCTGTTCGACGGCTTCGACCCGCTCGACGTCGTCGCCCCCTTCGAGGTGCTGCACGCCGGGGGCACGGCCACCGGCGGAGCGGTGACCGTGGAGCTGGTCTCCGCCGAGGGACCGCGCGAGGTGGTCAGCGGCACCGGGGGCCTGGCGCTGCGTGCCACGGCGGCCCTCGACCCCGCACGGGCGGACGTGGTGCTGGTACCCGGCGCGTCAGGCCGGGTCGGCGACGTCGACGAGACGCCCGGAGAGACGCCCGGAGAGACGCCCGGAGAGACGTCCGTAGAGACTCCCGGCGACGGCAACGGCGACGGCAACGGCGACGGCAACGGCAACGGCGACGGCAACGGCGACGGTGGCGGTGGCGGTGGCGCGGAGGGCGACGCGACCATCCCCGCCCTGCTGGCCCGCACGCTGACGACTCGCCTGCCCGATCTGCTGCGGGCGGCGATGGCCGATCCCGCCGTGACGGTCGCGACGGTGTGCGGCGGCGCGCTCGTACCGGCCCTCGCCGGCCTGCTGGAGGGCCGCCACGCCACCACGCACCACCTCGGCCTCGACCTGCTCGACGCCACCGGCGTCCACGCGGTGCGGGCCAGGGTCGTCGACGACGGCGACCTCGTCACCGGGGCGGGCGTCACCTCCGGACTCGACCTGGCCCTGTACCTGCTGGAGCGTGAGGCCGGTCCGCGGATCGCCCACGCCGTCGAGGAGATGTTCGCCCACGAACGCCGTGGCACGGTCTGGCGCGCACAGGGCCCGGTCCCGACCGCCTTCTGACCTTCTCCCCCACTCCCTCCACTCCCCCAAATACTCAAGGAAGTACAGACATGTTGACCGAAGAGACCGTCGCGGGAACATGGGACCTGGCCATCGCCACGCCCGTCGGCCGTATCGCGGCGGTGATCGAACTCCGCTATGTCGAAGGGGTGTTGACCGGTTCGGCCCGAGGTGCGGGGGAGGAGGTGCCGCTCGACGGGCTTGTGCTCAGCGGCGACCGGCTCACCTGGAAGCAGGCCGTCACCCGGCCGATGCGCCTGAACCTGGCCTTCGATGTGACCGTCACCGGCGACACCCTCACGGGCTCCTCCCGGGCCGGGCGGCTTCCGGCCTCCCGGGTCAGCGGCCGGCGGCGTACGGCAGGCGGGGCAGGCGGGGCAGGCGGGGCGGGCGCGGGCGGTGAACTCCGGTCATGACGAAGCTCTTTCTGTCCCTGCACGTGCTGGCCGCCGTCCTGGCCGTCGGCCCGGTCACCGTGGCCGCCAGCATGTTCCCCAAGGCGCTCCGCCGTGCCCGCGAGGCGCCGGCGGACCGGGAGGCGTACGCGTCGCTGCGGCTGCTGCACCGCATCTGCCGGGTCTACGCGGTCGTCGGTGTCGCCGTACCGGTCTCCGGCTTTGTCACGGCGAGCAGCCTCGGCGTCCTCGGCAGCGCCTGGCTGATCACCTCGATGATTCTGACCGCCGCGGCCGCCGCCGTACTCGCCCTGCTGATCCTGCCCGCCCAGGACCGGGAACTGGCCGAGGTGCGGCCCCCGGGCGGGGGAGCGGAGGCGGGGACCGGGGCGGAACCGGAAGAGGAGGCACAGGCGGGGGCCGGAGTGCTCGTCACCGCACGCCGGTCGGCGGGGCGGCTGGCGATGCACACCGGCATCTTCAACCTGCTGTGGGCCACGGTCACCGTGCTGATGATCGTCCGCCCGGGGTCCACGACGGGAGCCTGAGGGAGTGTACGAACGTACGCTTCAGGCGTACGCTCGTACGCCTGAAGCTCGTCCCCTCCCGCCCCCACCCGTCTGCCGAGGCACCGCTCCGATGAAGAACCCCCTGGTCATGGACGCCGCGACCCGTCGCTGGCGCGCCGCGCTCTTCCTCTTCATGCTCGCCACCGGGGTGAGCATGGCGTCCTGGGTGGCCAGGACCCCCGCCGTACGGGACGCCCTGGACGTGTCCACGGGGTCGATGGGCCTGGTGCTGTTCGGGCTCTCGATCGGCTCGATGGCAGGCGTACTGGTCTCGGGCGGCCTCGTGCGCAAGCACGGCGGCCGGCCGGTGATCGCCCTCGGGGCAGGGCTGCTGGTGGCCGGGCTGGTGGTGATCGCCGGAGGCGCGGCGCTGGAGGTGTCGGCCGGGGTGTTCGGCGGGCTGGCGCTGTTCGGGGCGGGGATGGGCCTGGCGGAGGTGGCGTTCAACATCGAGGGCGCGGCCGTCGAACGGACCCTGGGCCGCCCGGTCCTGCCGGTGCTGCACGGCTGCTTCAGCCTGGGCACCGTGGTCGGCGCGCTGGTCGGGATGGGGCTGACGGCGGTCCGGTTCCCGGTCGGCTGGCACCTGGCGGCGGTCGCGGTCGCCGTCGCGGCGGCCGGGGTGTGGACCGTACGGGCGGTTCCGCCGGGTACGGGGCGCGAGGAGGCGAACGCGGGCGACGCCGAGGCCGACGCCGCCGACGGGCGGCGCACGGGCGGAGTGCGCGGGCAGCCGGCGGTGTGGCGGGACCGGCGGCTGGTGCTGATCGGCCTGATCGTGCTGACCATGGCCTTCGCGGAGGGCTCCGCCAACGACTGGCTGCCGCTGCTGATGGTGGACGGTCACGGGACGAGCGCGACGGCCGGTTCGCTGACGTTCATGCTGTTCGCCGTCGCGATGACGACGGGCCGGTTCGCGGGCGGGCCGCTCCTGGTGCGTTACGGGCCGGCGGCCGTGGTCCGGGCCAGCGCGCTGGTGGCGGCGGCCGGCGTGGCGCTGGTGATCTTCTCCTCCAGCGCGCTGCTCGCCGGCGCCGCGGTCGTGCTGTGGGGGCTCGGGGCCTCCCTGGGCTTCCCGGTGACCATCTCGGCGGCGGGGGAGGGGGCGAGGCCGGGTGACGCCTCGGCCCGGGTAGCGGCGGTCTCGACGGCGGGCTACGCGGCATTCCTGGTCGGCCCGCCCTCGCTGGGCTTCCTGGCCGACCATGTGGGGCTGCGGAACGCGATGCTGGTGGTGCTCGTGCTGCTGGCCGGAGCGGCGCTGATCACCCGGGCGCTGCGGTCTCCCATGCCGGAGCGGGTGGCGGCTTAGGCCGGTCCAGGCCCTGGAGCGAAAGCCGCGAAGGCATCTATTGGGCACCTTCTCCTCATTGTTGCAGCTCAGAGGGTGTGGGTCGGTTGACGGACCGGGTGACCTTCACTGTATGGTCACTTCCGTTCAAGAGATCTTCATTTTTTGTTCGCATTTTTTCGGGGGTTTTTATGCGTAAGTTGCCTTTCCTGTCCGCTGCTCTCGTTGCGGCTGTTTCTGTAGGCATGGCTTCTCCGGCAGTCGCCCAGCTGAGCCGAACCTCTCCCAACGGCAAGGCGATTGCGTCGACCTACAGCTCGAACACTGTGGTGAAGGTCCATCAGCTGAGGTCCGGATACTCGCACGCGGACTACTACCGGAAGGCCAGTTCTTCCACGCAGCGCCACTTGTGGAACAAGAGCGGCGTCAACACGATGGTGGCCAGCGGTGGCGGCAGCGCGATCTTCAAGCTGCGCGTTTGTGAATGGGTCAAGGACAACGACGACAAGTGCTCCGGCTGGACCAGCTGAGCGTGCTGTGTTGACGTGCAGCGGACGGTCCACGGTCCGTCCGCTGCACGGCCCTTGGGCTGTTCCAAGGGCATGGGGGATGTCGTTCGTCGGGGCCCGGTAGGCCTGCGATGAACGCGGTTGAAGACAGGAAAATTGAATGGACTCCCCGTCTGAATTTCCGGCCCTTGATATCCACGGGCTGAGCTACGGAATCGCCGGGCGTACTTTGTTGGACGGTCTGGAGCTGCGGGTCGACCGCGGTGAATCCGTCTCCGTGGTCGGGCCCAGCGGCAGCGGGAAGAGCACTCTCCTGGGATGCGTCCTCGGCCTCATACGTCCGGACTCCGGCGTAGTGGCTGTGTGCGGGACAGACCTTGTCTCGAGTCGTACCAGGACCGTTGAACGGCTTCGCGGCAGCGCGATGGGCGTGGTGTTCCAGTTCGGTGAGCTGCTCCCGGAGCTGACGCCTGTGGAGAACGTCGCGTTGGGGGCGTTGCTGGCAGGTGTTCCCGCCGCGGAGTCCTACCGCAGAGCGACCGAGCTTCTCGCCGAACTTGGTGTTCCCTTGGCGGAAACTCCCACGAACAGACTCTCAGGCGGTGAGCGGCAGCGTACGGCGGTGGCCCGCGCTTTGATCAACAGACCTGCTCTGCTCCTCGCCGATGAGCCGACCGGAGCGCTCGACGTCCGGACCCGGGATGGTGTGGCCGACCTGCTTTACGAGCTTCCGGCGCGATGGAACTGCGCATTGGTGGTCGTCACCCACGATCTGACGGTTGCCGCACGCGCCGACCGGTGCCTGCAACTGCTGGACGGGAGCCTCGTAGCATGCGATCCGGTGGTCGGGCAGTGAACGCTTCCTTGCGAGGTCAACTGCTCCGAATGGGCCGGGCGGGCAGGGGCACCGCAGGCGGTCGCATCCGAGCCGTCGCTCTGTTCCTGGCGACACTTTCCCTGAGCGTCGGGCTCACCGCACAAGCGGCTGTTTACGGTGCGTACGAGGGAATGAGAGACCGTTCGGCAGAACGGACGCTCCAGTATCAGGACGAATTCCCCGACCGTCGTCCCATCGCTCGTGCCGTGGACGGTTTCGACGAGATCGACGGACTTCAGTTCAGCGTCGTCTACCTCAGGGCGGCGTCTCCGAACACACCGCGTCCGCCCGGACTGCGGTCATGGCCCGAACCGGGCGAGGCAGTAGTTTCTCCCGGCCTGAAAGCGGCTCTGATCCGGCAGGGCGAACCGGACCGGTACGGTGAGATCGTCGGCGAAATCGGCGTCGAAGGACTCGCCAGTCCCGGTGAGAACTACGGCTATGTCAATCCGACCGATGCTCAATGGGGGACGAGCAAGGCCATCGAGGTCGTGGGATTCGGCGCTGAAAGCCCGGGCCCCTCCGGCGACTGGATTTTCGTCGCCCCGCGTGAGCGGCTGCAGACGGGGATGTATCTCATCCTCGTGCCGGCTCTGATTCTTGCCTTCGTCGCCGCCCGCATGGGGTCGGCGGGGCGTGACCGCCGTACGGCCCTGATCAGTGCTCTCGGAGGCGGTGCGCGACACCGCTTCTGGCTGAACATGGGTGAGTCCGCGCTGCCCGTGATGGGTGGAGCCTTCGTCGGTCTGATGCCTGCGGTGGTGACCATGCTGGTCGATGTCCGCATTCCGTGGATTGACTACGTCCTTTCGGCAGCCGATATGAAGCGCTTCTGGTGGCTTCTCGGCCTGGGAGGATTTTCCGCGGCCGCCGTCGTCCTGATGTTGGTGTGTCTTCTCCACCGGACGGCCAAGCGTTCCAAGTCGCGTTCCACGAGGCTCGCTTCACGAGGCAGTGACATGATCCGGTGGGCGGCTCTGGCCTGCCCGCTGCTCCTGCTGGCCACCGTGTGGATTCCCGGGATGCTGGATGTGGCTGAGCACTCCCAGCTGCGTGCGACGCTCTACAACACCGGTGTCGCGCTGGTCATGGTGACTCTGCCGTGCGCTGTGGCGGTTCTGGCAGGAGGAGCAGGAGCACGACTGGCGCTGTCCGCTCGGCGGACGGGCGATGCCGGTGCACTGGTGGCCGGCAGGCACGCCGCGGCGCATCCGGGTGTGACGGCAAGGCTGGTGGCGGGCATCACCATTGCGATGGTTCTGGTGACCCAGTTGCAGCTGAAGAACGTCCAGTACGGCTCCGCGGCCCAAGCGGCAGCAGCGACACAGCAGGTCCTGCGCGAGAGCGTGTTGTTGATGGAAGTCGGCGATGGCGCACTCGACGGCGGGAAGCTCGCCGCCACCTTGGACCGGCTGCCGTCGGACATCGCGGTAGTGGCCACCTATGAAGTCCAGGGCGCAGACGAGAGCGAACCGCCCGGGACACGGCTCCAGGCGCCGTGCGGTGACCTCAAGGCCCTCGGCCTCGTGTGTTCGCCGGGTCTTCGGTCGGTACCGGTCTCGGAGGCGAACGCGCGAACACGGACCGTACTGCAGTGGATCGGCAGCGGACCGGTACTGGAGCAGTTCGAGGTGAGGCAGAGCCGTCCGTTGCCGGAGAAGCCGACGGCCGAGAACAGGCCGGCGGCCTTGCTCCTGGTGTCCCGCGACGGATCTCCGCTGCCCGCGGCGGAGATCAAACAGACGGTGCGCACGGGACTGCCGGTCGGCGAGGCGTCCGTGGGGACGTTCGGGGAGACGTGGCTTCTCGGGGCCAACCTCGCCTCGGACCACGGGCGTTGGGTGGTGTTCCTGGGGACTCCGGGTGTGTTGCTCCTTGCCCTCGCGGCAGCGCTGGCCAACCTCGCAGAGTTCATCAGGTTCAGCCGATCGGTGGCTCCGATCAGCGTGCTCACCGGTCGCCGAAGGGTGTTCTGGTCCAGCGCGGCCTGGGGGCTTCTCGCTCCGCTGCTGGCTTCCGTGATGACGGGCTACCTGGCGGCCGTCTGGCTTGCGGCTCCGCAAGAGGACACCACGCAAGGGATCGAACTCTCCTCGTCCCTGCTCGTCGGCACGGCCGGAAGCCTGTCGGCTCTTGCCGTAATCATCTGGTGGTGTGGCGCGTATTCGGCCATTCGTGAATCTTCCCGGTGGCGTCCATCGGGGGACTGAGTAATTACTCGAACGGGAGAGTAATTGCCTTATGGAGGGACTGTTTTGCCTAGAATCAAGAAAATTGCCGCAACGCTGACCGTTGTTCTGGCGCTTGCCGCCGCGGCGCCCGCATCTGCTCAGGCGCTGTCCAAGCTGTCGCCCAATGGCAAGGCGAAGTCTTGGACAGTCGTCAGCGACAAGGCTATTTCTCTGAAGCTGTACACCAATCAGTATGCGCACGCTGATTACTACCGGAAGGCCAGTAATACTACGCAGCGGCACCTGTGGAACAAGAGTGGAATCAATACCACGGCCACGAGCGGGACGGGAAGTGTCGTTTTCAAGATCCGCACATGCGAGTGGATCAAGGACAATGACGACAAGTGCTCCGGCTGGGCCTTCTGACGCCGAACGCTTCGGCGAATTTCTGTAGCACTTCTACAAGGCGGCGGTTCGCGGATGCGGACCGCCGCCTTGCGTCGGTCGCCGCGTGGCGCGAGCCGGTGGAAGTGTGGTCAGGTCAGCCGGACTTGGTGTAGATCAGGCTCTCGCCCGTTCCTGCCGTGGACCGGCGCAGGCTGCCGTCCGGGAGCAGGGTCAGCTCGGTGGGCTTTCCGGGGGAGCAGGAGGAGGCCGGGCGGCCGGAGGACACCGTGGAGGGGCCGATGCGGACCGGGCCGTCCCCGGACGGGCGGTCGGCGAGAGGCGCGGTGAACTCGCAGTGGTACGTGGAGCCGGAGGCGAGGGGCCCCTCGGCGGTGAGGGCGAGGACCTGATCGCCCACGTCGCCCTGCCGGATGGTCAACGTACGGGAGGAAGGGCCCTGTTCGCCGGGTATGGAGCCCGACCAGGTCCCCAGGAAGCCCTTCGGTACGGAGCCCTCGCCGCCCTGCTGCCCGCCGCTGCCGCCGGCGTCGGCGGAGCCCGACGGGCCGGGGGAGGCGGTTGTCCCCGGTCCGTCGCCGTTCATGAACGCGTACACCGATCCGCCCGCGCCTATCGCCACGATCACGGCGACGGCGATGAGCGCGACGGTGGCCCCGACGGAGCGGCGTTCCCGGGCCGGCGGGGGCGGCGCGGGCGCGAAGTAGCCCGGGGGGAGCGGCTGTTCGGCGGTGGGGCCGTAGAGCGGCTGCGGGGCGGGCGGGCCGTAGGGCGGGTGGGGCTGTGGGTACGACGGGCGGGGCGGTGGGGCGGTTTGCGTCCGGGCGGCCGGGGTGGTCGGGGCCGTCGGCGGTATCGGGGCGGGGGTGGGGGCGGGCGGTATCGGGCCGGTCTGGGCGGGGTGAGGGCTGTGGGCGTTGTAAGTGTTGTGGGCGCTGTGGGGGGTCTGCTGGTGTGGTGAGGCCTGCGTACCGTGCGGGCCCTCCGGGTCCACCGGGTCCTCCGCGTCGAGCAACCCCACGGCCTGGCGGCCGAGTTGGGCGATGAGGGTGGCGGGCAGCCAGGGTTCGTCCGTGTCCGCCTCGCCCAGGCGGGCCAGGATCTCCTCGGTGCCGGGGCGGGCCGCCGGGTCCTTCGCCAGGCAGTCCCGGACGAGGCCGGCCAGCCCCTCCGGAACGCCGGTCAGGTCCGGGTCCTCCTGGGCGATCCGGAACATCAGGGCATGGACCCCGCCGCTCTCCGCCGTACCGAACGGCAGCCGGCCCGACGCGGCGTACGCGAGGACGGCCCCCAGGCAGAACACATCGCACGCGGTGGTCACGCGCTCGCCGCGCACCTGCTCCGGGGCCATGAACCCGGGCGAGCCGACCAGGGCCCCGGTGCGGGTCAGATCGCCGTCGGGCACGGACTCCAGGGCGCGGGCGATACCGAAGTCGATGACCCGGGGCCCGTCGATGGTCATCAGCACGTTGGAGGGCTTCAGGTCGCGGTGGATGAGCCCGGCCCCGTGGATGTGCTGGAGGGCGTGGGCGAGCCCGGTCCCGAGGAACCGTACGGAACGCGACGGCAGTGGCCCGTACGCCCCCGAGGCCGTGACCGGGGCTCCGGGGCGGCCCGAGACGATGCGCTGGAGGGAGGGCCCGGCGACGTAGCCGGTGGCCACCCAGGGGACGGGGGCCTCGGTGTCGGAGTCCAGCACCGGTGCGGTCCACGCGCCGCCGACCCGGTGCGCGGCACGGACTTCCTGGCGGAAGCGGGCGCGGAACTCGGGCTGCTCGGCGAGTTCGCGGCGGACGAGCTTGAGGGCGACGGTGCGGCCGCGGTCGGAGCGGGCGAGGAAGACCTGGCCCATGCCGCCTTCGCCGAGGCGGCCGAGGAGACGGTACGCACCGATGCGGTGCGGGTCGTCGGACCCGAGTCTGTCCATGGTGCGCTTCCTCCCCGTACGGCCCGCACGAGAATAACGCCGCCCCCGCCGACGGCCCCGCCCTGTCCCCCTCGCCTAGGACACCTTGCGCCCACCCCACGGTTCCACCCGCACCTGTCAGCCCGTCCCGCGTTTGAGGCGGGAAGCCTCGACCTTTCAAGCCCGTCCGGCGTTTGAGGACGGAACCCTTGGTCGGACAGGGGCCGTGCGCACGCGAGGGGCGGTGCCCGGAGGAACCCACACGTTCAGGCCGAGGCCCGACACCGTCAGGCTTCCGTCCTCAAACGCCGGACGGGCTGGGATGGCCGAGGCCCGACACCGTCCTGGTTCCGTCCTCAAGCGCCGGACGGGCTGGGGTGGTCGAGGCCCGACACCGTCCTGGTTCTGTCCTCAAGCGCCGGACGGGCTGGGGGGGGCGAGGCCTCAAGCGCTGGCCGGGCTGGGTGGCCGAGGCCTCAAGCGCCGGACGGGGTCGAGGCCGTGAGGGAGTCCAGGGTGCCCGACAGTCGCTCCAGCACCCGCACCGCCTCCGCCAACCCCTCCACCCCCAGCTCCTCCACCAGCCGCGCAGCGAACTCCGCGTGGGACGGGCTGATCCGGGACACCGCGTCGCGCCCCGCCTCCGTCGGCCGCAACAGCTTCGCGCGGCGGTGGGCCGGGTTCTCCGCGTACTCCGCGAGCCCCCGCTCGACCAGCAGGTCCGCGATCCGCTGCACGCTCTGCCGGGTGATCCCCATCGCCCGGGCGATCCCCGCCACCGGCAACGGCTCCGGCAGCACCGCCCCCAGCACCTGCCACCACGCCGCCGTCAGACCGCCCGGCCGCGCCAGTTCCTCGGCCACCCCGAGGAACTGCCCGTTCAGCCGGAACACCGTCAACGCCGCCCGGCTCAGCAGGTCCTGCTGAACCCGGACGTCCTCAACACCCGCGCCGGCACCCGCACCCGCCTCCGTACCGTCACTCACCCTGCAGCACCTCGTACGCGCTCGCGTCCGAGTCATGGAACAGCCGGTACCACGCGTCCAGCTTCTTCGCGTCGTACACCCCGAGCCGCGCGAAGACCTCCCGCGCGAACGCCACCGGCTCCGTCGGCCCGGCCGTGATCAGCCCGCCGTCCGTGACCGCGTCCGCGTCCACGTACCGCGCGCCGCCCGCGTACCCCGTCGCCGCGAGGTAGAAGGAGACCGCGCTCGTGTGCGCCCGGTCGTCCAGGAGCCCTTCCCGGGCCAGCCCGGCCGTCGCCCCGCAGATCGCCGCGACCGGCACACCCGCGTCCAGGAAGCCCCGGGCCGCCCGTGCGAACGGGGCGAGCGCGTCGCCCGTGTCCCACTCGGCCGCACCGGTCAGGATGAGCAACGCGCTGTCCTGCGCCCGCAGTTCGTCCAGCGACAGATCGGGCTGGACGCGCAGGCCGCCCATGGTCGTCACCGGCTCACGGGAGAGGCCCACGGTCCGCACGGTGTAGCCGTTCTGCGCGAGATGAGCGGTGGTGTGCCCGGTCTCCCAGTCGGCGAAGGTGTCGTAGACGGCGAGATGCACGGTTCTGTCGCTGCTGCTGGTCATGATGACCTCCTCGGCTCGATGACAGAAGACTGTCATGTCGACAGCATGCTGTCAATGGGTGGTGGGCCCTCCAACCCCCGACACCTTGCCGATCCATCCGCCCCAGGCCGTACAAGGTGGCCATGGAGGCGCGCCCCACCAGCGCCTACGCTCGCCGCATGACCCCTCATGCCCCTCATGCCCCGTACGCCGACCCCGCGGCCGGTGCGGCCGTGAAGGCCGCGGACCGCGCGCACGTGTTCCACTCCTGGTCCGCCCAGGGCCTCATCGACCCGCTCGCCGTCGCCGGCGCCGAGGGGTCCTACTTCTGGGACTACGACGGCAACCGCTACCTCGACTTCACCAGCGGGCTCGTCTACACCAACATCGGCTACCAGCACCCCACGGTGATCGCCGCGATCCAGGAGCAGGCGGGCAAACTCGCCACGTTCGCGCCCGCGTTCGCGATCGAGGCGCGCTCCGAGGCCGCACGCCTCATCGCCGAGCGCACCCCCGGCGACCTGGACAAGATCTTCTTCACCAACGGCGGGGCCGAGGCCGTCGAGAACGCCATCCGCATGGCCCGACTGCACACCGGCCGTACGAAGGTGCTCTCCGCCTACCGCTCGTACCACGGCGCCACCTCCACCGCGATCAACCTCACCGGCGACCCGCGCCGCTGGCCCTCCGACAACGGCTCGGCGGGCGTCGTCCGCTTCTGGGCCCCGTTCCTCTACCGCTCGCCGTTCCACGCCGCCAACGAGGCCGAGGAGTGCGCCCGCGCCCTCCAGCACCTGGAGGACACCCTCGCCTACGAGGGCCCGGCCACCATCGCCGCGATCATCCTGGAGACGATTCCGGGCACGGCCGGGATCATGACGCCGCCGCCGGGCTACCTCGCCGGCGTGCGTGAGATCTGCGACCGGTACGGGATCGTCTTCGTGCTCGACGAGGTGATGGCCGGATTCGGCCGCACCGGCGCCTGGTTCGCCGCCGACCACTTCGACGTCGTGCCGGACCTGCTGACCTTCGCCAAGGGCGTCAACTCCGGTTACGTGCCGCTCGGCGGCGTCGCCATCAACGCCGAGATCGCCGCCACCTTCGAGACCCGCCCCTACCCCGGCGGCCTCACCTACTCCGGGCACCCGCTGGCCTGTGCCGCCGCCGTCGCCACCATCGGCGTGATGGAGGACGAGAAGGTCGTCGAGCACGCGGCCCGGATCGGCGAGACCGTCCTCGGCCCCGGCCTGCGCGAACTCGCCGAACGCCACCCCTCGGTCGGCGAGGTCCGCGGCCTCGGCGCGTTCTGGGCGCTGGACCTGGTCCGCGACCGGGAGACCCGCGAGCCGCTCGTGCCGTACAACGCCTCCGGCGAGGCCGCCGCCCCGATGGCGGCCTTCGGTGCGGCGGCGAAGAAGCAGGGGCTGTGGCCGTTCATCAACATGAACCGGACCCACGCCGTCCCCGCCTGCAACGTCTCCGAGGCCGAGGCCAAGGAAGGGCTCGCGGCCCTGGACGTCGCGCTCTCCGTCGCCGACACGTACACGGTGCAGGGCGGACAGGGCTGACAGGGGGCGGACAGGGCGGTCAGGGCGGACAGGGCGCGTAGAGCGGCACGTCCGACCGTCCGCACCCCGTCCGCGCTCCCGGCCGCACCCCCGTCCGCACTCCCGGCCGCACCCCGTCCGCGCTCCCGGCCCGTACGCCGAGTAACCGGACGACCCGATTCCGTACGCGATCGACCCCGTGCGCCTCCCCGCCGTGCCCGGAATCGGGCACAGCGGCGGCGCTGGCTTAAGGTGACCCGAGCCAGAGTGACCCCCGCCGGAAACGGCCGGCGAACGGGGGCGGACGGGACGGACGGATGGGGGCCGGCATGGGTTCGAGCGGAGGTGTGACGCGCAACACCCTGCGCCAGCAGATCGCCGACGCGCTGCGGGACGAGGTGCTCGCGGGGCGTCTTCCGCCCGGCCGGGAGTTCACCGTCAAGCAGATCGCCGAGCAGTACGGGGTCTCCGCGACGCCCGTCCGCGAGGCGCTCTTCGACCTCTCCGCACAGGGGCTCCTCGCCTCCGACCAGCACCGCGGCTTCCAGGTGCGCGAGTTCACCGTCGCCGACTACCGTGCGATGGCCGAGGCCCGCGCCCTCGTCGTCGAGGGCCTCTTCCGTAACCCCGCCGAGCGGGTCGTCGTCCGGCCCGAGGCCCTCGCCTCGATCCGCCGGCGGGCCGCGGAGGCGGTCCGCGCGGCCAAGGGCGGCGATCTCGAGGTGCTGATCGGGTACGACCTGCGGTTCTGGCGGGAGCTGGGGCAGTTCGTCCTCAACCCGTACATCGCCGACTTCCTCACCAAGCTCCGCGTCCAGGCCTGGGTGTTCGCCGTGCACCGGCTGCGCCGCGACGGCATGGACGAGGGCGTGCTGTGGTTCGGCCACGAGGAGCTGGTAGAGGCCATCGCCCGGGGCGACCGCGAGCAGGTCCACGCCGCCATGCACTCCTACTACGCACACGCGCTCGCCTGGGCGGACCGGCTGGAGGCACGGGAGGCCGGGAAGGACGCCCCCGGGGCGCCGGGGGCGCCGGAGTCGCCGGAGTCGCCGGGGCACTGTGCGTGAGGTTCGCCCCGCATTACGCTGTCCCGACGATCGCCCGAACCCTTCCGAGAGCGAGACTTCGTGGCCTGTGACCTGTGGCTGGTCCCCCTCGTCGATGTGCTGTGCCACAGCGCCGACAATCCGTTCGCCGAAGAGATCGCCGTCTACGACAAGGCGTTGAACGACGCCGGGCTGCCGCCCGTCCCCGTCTACGCGTACATGCCGGGCCTCACCGGGGACGTCGCCCCCGTGGCCGGCTTCGACTACGACGCCCTGCACTTCCTGCGCCGCGCCTACCTGCTCCAGCTGAGCGGCCTCGCGGTCACCCCCGTCGCCGGTCTCGACGGCGACTACGAGCAGCTCCTGGAGATGTTCGAGCAGGGTGCGCAGCAGTCGCACCTGGTCTGGCACTACGACCACGCCGGGGCGTACGTCCCGGTGGACTTCCCGGCCCCGCTCTCCGACGACGCGCTCCTGGCGGGCGGCGGTCCGCTGGGCTCCGCGCACGGGCTGCTGCGGGAGCTGGAGTTCGTGGCCCCGTCCATCGGCATCGACCCGGCCAACCCGCCGGCCGCCCCGCAACCGCCCGCCGGGCCCACCACCCTGGAACAACCGGCGGACCCGATCCCCTACGACGACAGCCCGTTCGCCCGGGAACGCCACGTCTGGCTGGGCCTCCACGCGGCGGCGACCCGCAGCCTGGCACAAGGCTCAATGATCATCTTCAGCTGACCGGGACGCCGCATTTCGGCCCGCCCCGCTCTTCCCGGACCGGGGTGCCGAATCTCAGCCCGCCCCGCTCTTCGCGGACCGGGGCACTGAATCTCGGCCCGCCCCGCTCTTCGCGGACCGGGGTGCCGAATCTCAGCCCGTCCGGCGCTTGAGGACCGGGGGTACGGGGGCAGCGCCCCCGAAGCATCACCCCGTACCCCCGGCACCCCACCGCCCCCGCACCCCACCGCCCCGGCACCCTCACCGCCCCGGAACCCTCACCGCGGCGGCGACTCCGGCGGCCGCTGCCGCGGCATGTTCGGCCGCGCCGCCACCGACGGCATCGAGAACCGCCCCGGCAGAGCCCCCGGCTCACCCCGCCCCCCGGCGCTCCCCGTCGCCAGGGCCTGCATGCCCATCGGCGCGGGCCCGGCCCGGAACTCCACCATCCAGTCCGCCGTCTCCGACCGCACCAGCTCGGTGACGTCCTCCGAGAACCTCCGGAGCACCCCCAAGCACCGCTCGGCCGCCTCGCTGGCCGTGCCCTCGGTCGGCCCGAGCATCTCCCGTACGCACTCCGAGGCCCAGTCGAACTGGAGCACCTGGAGCCGCCGCTGCACGGCCTGGGCCGTGGCGAGGTTCCTTATCCACCCGGAGGTGAGGCCGAAATACCGGTCGCAGCCCATACAGGCGGCCCCCAGCAGCAGCGACAGATAGCCCCAGCCCGCCGAGCCGCTCAGCGTGCCGGTCAGGTCGAGCAGCGGCAGGGCGGCCCCGGCGACCACCCCGGCGGCGGTGCCCATCCGCAGAGCCCTGGCGGCCCGGCGCTTCCAGATCCGGTCGTTCAGATACCAGTCGGCGGTGTCCAGGGCGCCGGTCTCGACCCAGCGGTAGAGCTCGTCGAGCCGCTCGGCCGGCTCGCCCCAGTCGCCGAGCGGGAACGGGCGCCCGGTCAGGTCGCGCCCCCCGGGGCGTTCTCTGCCCGGGCCGGAATCGGAATGCTCAGCTCCGTTCTCACCGGATCCCGCATCGGACTCCTTGCGGGGCGGCCCCTCGGGCTGCATCTCCGGCTGACTCACCGGGGCACTCCTCTGCACTCTGACGGACGGGACGGACGCGTAGGGCTTCCCGGGGCCGGACCGAACCGGCCCGGCCCGGACCGGCCCGCACGACCGACGACCCTCGCGGGGTAACTCTGCGTCACCACACATGCACGCTCGTGTGCCGATGTGCATGCCCTTCCTACCGCCGAATGGTGGGCCGTGGGGTCGAAATCGCGGGATTCCCGCCTGGACACGGCCGCTGGTCAGGTATAGGAGCACTCACGCCCGGTCCGGAATCTCACCCGAAAGAGTTGGTCCCCGGCGGGTGGAGCGCGGTGACCGGGGAGCACGTAGGCTCGGCTTACCGAAACATTTGTCGTCGAAATGCCAGGAGTGACCGTGATTCCCGGTGGTGGCCAGCCCAATATGCAGCAGTTGCTCCAGCAGGCCCAGAAGATGCAGCAGGATCTCGCCGCGGCCCAGGAGGAACTGGCCAGGACCGAGGTCGACGGACAGGCGGGCGGCGGTCTCGTGAAGGCCACCGTGACCGGTTCCGGAGAGCTCCGCGCCCTGGTGATCGACCCGAAGGCGGTGGACCCGGAGGACACCGAGACGCTCGCCGATCTCGTCGTCGCGGCCGTCCAGGCGGCCAACGAGAACGCGCAGGCGCTCCAGCAGGAGAAGCTCGGCCCGCTGGCCCAGGGCCTGGGCGGCGGTGGCGGCATCCCCGGCCTGCCGTTCTGACCGGATCGTTCTGACCGGATCGTTCTGACCGGATCGTTCTGACCGGACCGTTCTGGCCGGACCGGCGGGAGCCAGGCCCCACGGGGCCTACTGGTACCGACCCGTACCCACTACGGTACGGAGCAGGAAGCAAAGAGAGGCGTTCCGTTGTACGAAGGCGTTGTTCAGGACCTCATCGACGAACTGGGCAGGCTGCCCGGCGTCGGTCCCAAGAGCGCGCAGCGGATCGCCTTCCACATCCTGCAGGCCGAGCCCACGGACGTACGCCGGCTCGCGCACGCCCTCCTGGAGGTCAAGGACAAGGTCCGGTTCTGCGCCGTGTGCGGCAATGTCGCGCAGCAGGAGCAGTGCGGGATCTGCCGGGACGCGCGCCGCGACCAGAGCGTCATCTGCGTGGTCGAGGAGCCCAAGGACGTCGTCGCGATCGAGCGGACGCGCGAGTTCCGGGGCCGCTACCACGTCCTGGGCGGGGCGATCAGCCCCATCGAGGGCGTCGGCCCGGACGACCTGCGCATCCGCGAGCTGCTGGCGCGGCTCGCGGACGGCTCCATCACGGAGCTGATCCTCGCGACCGACCCCAATCTGGAGGGCGAGGCCACCGCGACGTACCTGGCGCGGATGGTCAAGCCCATGGGCCTCAGGGTGACCCGCCTGGCCAGCGGCCTGCCGGTCGGCGGCGACCTGGAGTACGCCGACGAGGTCACCCTGGGCCGCGCCTTCGAGGGGAGGCGGCTGCTGGATGTCTGACCCCACCGCCGTGAGCCCCCGGCCCCCGTACGTCATGCAGTCCGCTTCGTCGTCCGCTTCACCGTCTGTGACCGCGCCCACGGGAGGTCCCCTCGATGTCTGACGCCACGCTGAACTCCGTCACGCAGGACCCGGGCGACTTCGCCGTCCAGATCGCGGACCAGATCAAGACGTTCATCGTCGCGGTCACCGAGGTGTCCAAGGTCGACGAACCGGAAGAGGCCGTTCCGGTCCTGCTCCTCCAGGTCTCGCAGCTCCTGCTCGCGGGCGGCCGCCTCGGCGCGTACGAGGACGTCCTGCCCGACGAGCGGTACGAACCGGATCTCGGCGCGGAGCCCGACGCGGACGGCCTGCGCGAGCGGTTCGCGGCGCTCCTGGAGCCGATCGACGTCTACTCCGAGGTCTTCGACCCGTACGAGCCCCGCAAGGCCCCGGTCCCGCACCGGATCTCCGACGACCTGGCCGACCTGGTCACCGACCTCGGCCACGGCCTCGCGCACTACGACGCCGAGCGCACCGCCGAGGCGCTGTGGTGGTGGCAGTTCTCGTACTTCTCCAACTGGGGCTCCACCGCCTCCGCCACCCTCCGCGCCCTCCAGTCCCTGGTCGCCCACATCCGCCTCGGCCAGCCCCTGGAGGAGCTGGACGGCCTGGACACCGACCAGGACCCGGGCGAGGACGACCTCGCCGAGGAGGCGGGCCGCGTGATGCTCCAGGAGATCGCGGCACCGCTGGGCCTGCGGCCGGTGAAGTAGGGCGACCAGTGGTTCGCCGATGTTGCTTTCACTCGTTTGAGCTGAGGGTATAAGGAAACGCTTCTACCTAGTCACGGCGTACGCTGAGATGCGAAGCATGAACTGGGAGATCAACCTTCACTCATCGGTGGAGCTGTGGCTGCTCAGGCTGGCGGAGGAGGATCCGGTGACGGCGGACCTTGTCGAAGCTGCGGTCGACATGCTTGCGGACAGCGGGCCTACGTTGGGTCGGCCGCTGGTGGACCGGCTGCAGGGGTGCCGCATCCACAACCTCAAGGAGTTGAGGCCGGCCAGCTCCGGCAGGAGTGAGGTCCGCATTCTCTTTGTCTTCGACCCGGGGCGGCGGGCCATCCTTCTGGTGGCCGGTGACAAGGCCGGCCGGTGGAATGACTGGTACCGCGAGTCGATTCCGGTGGCCGAACGCCGTTACGACGAATATCGGGCCGCTTCTGGAGCGCCCAGGGACCCTGGAGGTGTCCGATGAGCGAGCACAGTAGCTGGGCAGAGGTGAAGCATCGGATGCGTGCGGCCCGCCCGGAGGCGACCGACGCCGAACGGGAAGGGCGCAGGCAGGCGGCGCGTACGGCCACCGAGGCGTACGTGCTGGGACACCATCTGCGGGTGATCCGCGAGGAGCAGGGCCTGACCCAGGCGCAGGTGGCCAAGTCCGTCGGTATCTCGCAGGCGCGGGTGTCCCAGATCGAACGGGGCGAGATCCACAATCTGGAAAGCATGCGCACCTACGCCGCAGCGCTTGGCGCCAAGATCAAGGTGTCCATCGAGTACGGGGACCGGACGGTCGGCGCGGCCTGAGGGGCCGGACGCCGCGGAACGCCCAACCAGTCGCGAAGTCATGCTGGTTGGGCGGCGGGGGCGACCTCTTGACCTCAACCGCGGTTGAGGGAAGAGGCTCCGGATGAACGGCCGACGCAACGGCCGCATCCCACAAGGAGATGCCCCATGAGCGCCACGACCCCCGCAACCCCTGCCGCCCCCGCGCCCACCGTCATCGGCGTACCGGCCCCGCAGGAAGACGTCGACGCCATCGTCGCGTTCGTCGCCGGAGTGCAGCACGCCCAGCAGAACGCCCTGCCCGACGCGTTCCTCGAAGGCTTCCGCGAGGACGCCCTCTGGACGACGGCCCACGGCAAGCGACTGACCGGCCTGCCGGAGATCAGCGCCTTCACCCGCAAGGTGCTGCCCCCGCAGGCGGACTCCCCGGTGACCGCCACGTACACGGTCGACCTGATCCTCTTCATCCGCCCCGACATCGCGGCGGTCAAGATCCGCCAGCGCCCGGCGGCCCGCGCCGGAGGCGAGTACCTGGACGAGATCTTCCACGGCCAGGAGGACCCCTCCGAGCTCATGGCCGCCCACCCCGAGGCGGTCCCGGGCACCCCGACGTACGTACTCGCCAAGGACGACGGAGTCTGGCGCATCGCGGCCGCGCAGAACACCCCGGTCCTCGACGTGGAGACACTGACGGCGGGCTGAGCCGGTTTCGGGTGACTCCGGGACCGGGCGGCCTCCGCGTCTATACGCTGACTGTTCTTGCCGCGCCCCCTGCTTCCGTGTTGTGGAGCGCGGGTGGTCGGGACGAATGAGGACGGGGAGCAGTGATGGCGGACGAGGTATGGGTGGGGCTCGCGGAAGCGATCGGGGCGATCCGCGACGAGCTTCGGCGTGCGGAGATCCAGGGGCGCGGGCAGCCGGTCAACTTCCGTACGGGGCCGGTGGAGTTGGAGTTCACCGTGGATGTGAAGAAGGACGTCGAGGGGCGGACGAAGGTGTCCGTCCTGCCGTTCGGTCTCGGCGCGGAGGCCAAGGCGGCAGCCGGCAGGGGCGCCACGAACCGTCTTCAGCTCACCCTGTACCCGGTCGACGGGGCGACGGGCGCTGACAAGCTCATCGCCGACGAGTCGGCGCAGCGCCCGGAGTAACGGGAGCGGTGGGGTGGACGCTCGACGGGTTGTCGAGATCTGGAATCCGGCGACGAGCCGCGCCGGAACGGGCTACGTGGTGGCCGATGCTCTCGTCCTCACCGCGTTCCACAACGTGGCGGGTGCGACGGATCTGGAGGCCAGGCCGCTCGGCGGGCCCTGGGCATCGGCGGAGCTGCTGTGGCCGGAGCGGGCCCCGGATCTGGACCGCGAACCCCAGGCGGACGCGGCCCTGCTCCGGATCACGGGCGACGCCTGGGGTCCGGCGGGAGAGCCGGTCCGGTGGGGCCGGTTCGACGCGTCCGCGCTGTCGGCGACGGAAGCCCGACTGCCGTGCCGCGCCGTGGGTTTTCCTCGCTCGGAGGTACGGGGGAAGGTGCGCGACACCAAGGAGATCTCCGGCCGTATCGAGAGCCTGACCGGCCTCAAGTCGGGCCTGCTCACGGTGTACGTGGACGAGGTCGCCGCCCCGTCCCTTCCGCCCGGCCCCGCCGACCGGGGCGGGGCCTCCCGCTGGTCCGGAGCCTCCGGGGCCGCGCTGTTCTTCCGCGACCACCTCGTCGGCGTCGTCGTCGAGGACCGGGCCCGCGACTACCCGGCGAACCAGCTCCGAGCGGTTCCGATCGCGTCGCTCGTCGCCCGGCCCGGGTTCGCCATGGTCATGAAGGCGGCGGGGGCCGAGGTGGTGCCCGCTGCCATCACGGCCACCGGGGCGGCGGCCCCCCGCACGACGGCCTACGACTGCGACGTCCCGCCCGGCCTGAACAACCTCCCGGAGGTCCCGTCCGCCACCTTCGTCGGCCGTGACCGCGTGCTGGCCGAACTGGCCGAGGCCCTCTCCACCGGTTCCCGGACGATCACGCAGACGATCCAGGGCCTGGGCGGCATCGGAAAGACCACGCTGGCCCTGCACTACGCCCGCCTGCACGCCTCCTCGTACACCGTGGTGTGGTGGCTGCGTGCCGACAGTCCCGAGCTGATCGCCGCCGACCTGGCGGCCCTGGCACGCCGACTGCGCGGCGGCAGCCCGGGTGACCTCGCCACGGAGGAGGCGGCGGACTGGGCGATGGGGTGGCTCCAGACGCACCCGGGTTGGCTCCTGATCTTCGACAACGCGGAGCGTCCCCAGGATGTGCACGAGGTCACCGGGCAACTGGCGGGGGCAGGACGCCACTTGATCACCACCCGCCTGCGTGCCGGCTGGACGGCGCAAGCGCTGGCCCTGGATGTCCTGGAGCCCGCCGCTTCCCTGGAACTGCTGACCGGGCTGACGCGGACGAGCGCCGTGGCCGATGCCCGGACGCTCGCCGACGATCTCGGCCACCTTCCGCTGGCTCTTGAGCAGGCAGGCGCCTACATCGCCCGAACCGGCCTGTCGGTCGGCGAGTACCGCGCGCTCCTCGTCCGTCGCCCCGGTGATATGGCGGAGAGAACGGCGGGCGATGCGTCCCGCACCGTGGCCCGCGTCTGGCGAATCACCTTGGACGCGCTGTACGAGATCGATCCGAGGGCCGTGGCCGTGCTGCGGCTCGCCGCCTGGTACGCGTCCACGGATATTCCTCGGAGCCTGCTCGTCGGCCTCTTCGACGACCCGCTGGACCTGGCCGAGTGTCTGGCGTTGCTCGCCGACTACCACATGATCGCTCTCAGCGGTGAGACGTTCAGCGTGCACCGGCTGGTGCAGACGGTCAGCCGCTCTCCTTCGCCCGACGATCCGCACCGGTCGCCGGACGTCGTCGAGAACGCCCGACACCTTGCTGCTGCCCTGTTGCTGCGGGACCTTCCCGGGGACGCGAGAGGGAATACGGCGGGCTGGCCGGTATGGGACGCGCTTCTCCCGCACGCGGAAGCTCTGCTCGCGGCTACGGCCCCGGTGGACGACACCAAGACCACCGATCTGATCCTCACCGGAACGGCTCAGTACCTCGATGCTCAGGGGCAACCCCGTCCCGCGAACGCGTACTTCGCACGGTCGCTGGAGGCCGCCGTACGGCTGTGGGGTGATGACCACCCCGAGACGCTGCGGGCGCGGAACAATCTCGCAATCTCCCATCTGGCCCTGGGGGACACCGAGCGCGCAGTCCTGCTCCATGAACGGACTCTCGACGATCGCCTGCGGGTGCTCGGTGAGGACGACCGGGACACCCTGACGTCGATGGACAACCTCGCTGCGGCGTACGCGAAGACGGGGGACCCGTCCCGTGCGCTGCCTCTGATGGAACGCGCGCACGCCGGTCTGGCCCGGACACTCGGCGAGGATGCCCCGGACACCTTGAAGGCGCAGGTCAACATTGTGGCTGTGCAACTGGAGACAGGTGTGCCGGAACGGTTGGTCGAACTCCTCGAACGGGTGCTGCCCCGCTACGAGAAGGCGTTGCGCGTGGATCACCCTGAGGTGCTGAATGCGCGGAAGGGGCTTGCGGTGTCGCTTCTTTACGCCGGGCACACGGTCCGTGGGGTGGCGCTGCTGGAACAGTGGGTGACTGACGTCGTGCGTGTCATGGGTGACGGGCACCCCCACGCGGTAAAAGCCTGCGAAGAACTGCGCATGCTGCAGGAGGTGTTGCGGGAGTCGGGCTACGACTCCAGAGGCCGGAGAGTGAAGCCCGCTCCGGGCGGCACCCCCGCAGGTCCGCCCGAGGCTCAAGCCTCGAGCCGCGAGCCCCGGGCCCCGAGTCCTCTTCTGTAGGAATGGGTGGTTGGGTTCAACCCACCCACCCTCCCTTCCTGGTCAGGTTCCGAACTCCGCTGCGCACTGCGCGAGTTCGACCAGAAATGACGTTCAGTGATCAGGTTGCGTCGGAGCGTATGCACGCTCTAGGTTCACGATCAGCAACCCACTATCCGTAAAACGGACAACCCCGGTGGTGCTCACAACACCGACCGGGGTCTGACCGTCAGAGATCGCCGCTGTCGAAAGGCTCGATCCCCATGGCTGCTGCCAACCTTAGTGCTGCCCTGCGCTCTCCCGCCCACCCCATGGCGAAAGTCGGGTACGGAAAGCGCGACGCTCCCGACCAGGCCCCGCCCCGCGCCGCCGACTTCGCCGGTCTGGAGCCGCGTGAGGCGGCCATCGCCGCGTACATCGACCGGCTCCCCGAAGGCGCGGCGATCGGCTACAAGGTGCTCGCCGAGGAGCTGCCGGACTACGGGCAGCAGGCGTGCCGCAGCGCGCTCGACCGGCTGACCCGGGCCGGACACCTTCGCCGTATCAAGGTCCATGTCACCGTGGCCGACGGCCAGATGCGCTGGGTGACGCGTACGTACTTCTCCCGCACCGCCCGCGACGCCGACTGGTGGGCCGCCCATGTGCGGTTCGTCCGGGGCATGGACGCGCCCGGCCAGCCACCGGCGCCCGCTGCCGTCGACGAGCCGGCGGACACCGAGCCCGCTTCCGAGCCCGGTGCGCGCGCCCCGCGCTCGGAGGCGTACGACGTCCTCGCCGGGCTCGGCCGCCGTGAGCCGCGGCTTCAGCTGGCCGAGGGCGACTGCGTGGAGCTGGAACACCTGGTCGGGGAGTGGCTGGCGCGCGGCGTCGGCCGCGAACAGATCAACCAGGCCCTGACTTCGGGCCTGCCGACGCCCGTGCACTCCGCCGGGCGTTTCGTCCGTAAGCGACTGGAGACCAAGATGCCGCCGAGCCCCGCCCCCCAGCCGGAGAAGGGCCACCCGAGCGAGCAGATCGTGGGGGCCGTGGTGATGTGCCTCTTCTGTGACGAGGACGAGACGACTACCACGCTGGACCACGGCGTCTGCCGCGACTGCCGCGCCGACATCGCCCGCGACGAGGCGGCCGGCCTGACCGGCGACGTACCGGACACCTTTCTGGCCCGCCCGCGCGCCGAGGTCGACGTGGCCGCCCGCGTGGCCGAACTTCGCTCGGCCACGGTCCGCCCGGTCCTTCCGGCGCCGAGGTCGCGCCGATGAGCGTGCAGGAGATCCCGGTCGGGGCACCATGGAGGCGAGGAGGCGACGCCATGACCCCCAGGACCACCGCCCAGCCCCAGATGAGCACCGAAGAGTTCGAGGAACTCGCCCGCCGAGCGCCCGAGCTGGTGCGGCTGGAGTTCATCCACGGAAAGGTCCAGGTCAAGCCCGTGCCCGACGGCAATCACGGGGCGATCGTCATGTGGCTGCTGAGGCAGTGCATGCAACGGCGCCCGGAACTGTCGCTCTTTCCCGATCAGGGCCTCGCGATCGAGACCTACCGCAAGGGCCGCGCCCGCCCGGACGGCGTTCTCGCCCCCGACGAGCACTTCGCCGGGGCCGGGGAGTGGGCGGCCCCCACCGGCGTACTGATGACCGTGGAAGTCACCTCCCACGACGCCGACACCAACCGGCGCGACCGGGTCGAGAAGCCCGACGGTTACGCGGCGGCCGGCATTCCGGTCTACCTTCTTGTCGACCGTGAGGCGTGCTCGGTGACCGTCTTCACCGAGCCGGAGAAGGGCGCGTACCGCTCCGCCACCACTCGGCCCTTCGGCGCGGTCGTCGAGTTGCCCGAGCCGGTCGGCTTCGCGCTCGACACCGGGAAGCTCAAGGAGTACGCCGACTGAGACGTACGCCGACTGACGCTCCCGGCTCGCCGACCCGTGCCCGATCGTGTGGGCTGGGACACAAACGGGAGTGCTCGCGGGCTGGGTGGGCAACAGCCCCGTACGAGCAGTTCGGAGCGACACGCCGTACCGGGTGATGAGCGGGACATCTCACCATCTGGTATGGGCGGGTCGATTCCGGGCTGCTCGTTAAACTGAGCCGACCGCAGTAATGACTGAGCGAGGAGCGCACGTGGGCCTTGTCGTGCAGAAGTACGGAGGCTCCTCCGTAGCCGATGCCGAGGGCATCAAGCGGGTCGCCAAGCGAGTCGTCGACGCCAAGAGGAACGGCAACCAGGTGGTTGTCGTGGTGTCCGCGATGGGCGACACGACGGACGAGTTGATAGACCTCGCCGAGCAGGTGTCTCCGATGCCTACCGGCCGTGAATTCGACATGCTGCTGACCGCCGGTGAGCGGATCTCCATGGCCCTGCTGGCGATGGCGATCAAAAACCTGGGCCACGAGGCCCAGTCGTTCACGGGCAGCCAGGCCGGTGTCATCACCGACTCGGTCCACAACAAAGCGCGCATCATCGACGTCACGCCGGGCCGCATCCGGACCTCGATCGACGAGGGCAACATCGCCATCGTCGCCGGGTTCCAGGGCGTGAGCCAGGAAGGCAAGAACATCACCACCCTCGGCCGCGGCGGGTCGGACACGACCGCCGTCGCGCTGGCCGCCGCGCTGGACGCCGAGGTCTGTGAGATCTACACCGACGTCGACGGCGTCTTCACCGCGGACCCCCGCGTCGTGAAGAAGGCGAAGAAGATCGACTGGATCTCCTTCGAGGACATGCTGGAGCTGGCCGCGTCCGGCTCCAAGGTGCTGCTGCACCGCTGCGTCGAGTACGCACGTCGTTACAACATCCCGATCCACGTCCGCTCGTCCTTCTCCGGACTGCGCGGCACCTGGGTCAGCAACGAGCCGCAAGGGGACCAGCAGGTGGAGCACGCGATCATCTCCGGAGTCGCCCATGACGTCTCGGAGGCCAAGGTCACCGTCGTCGGCGTCCCGGACAAGCCGGGCGAGGCGGCCGCGATCTTCCGTGCCATCGCGGACGCCGAGGTCAACATCGACATGGTGGTGCAGAACGTCTCCGCCGCGTCGACCGGGCTGACGGACATCTCCTTCACCCTGCCCAAGGCCGAGGGCCGCAAGGCCATCGACGCCCTGGAGCGGACCAAGGGTTCCATCGGCTTCGACTCGCTCCGTTACGACGACCAGATCGCGAAGATCTCCCTGGTCGGCGCCGGTATGAAGACCAACCCGGGCGTCACCGCCGGATTCTTCGAGGCGCTGTCCGACGCGGGCGTCAACATCGAGCTGATCTCGACCTCCGAGATCCGTATCTCGGTGGTCACCCGCGCCGACGACGTCAACGAGGCCGTGCGCGCCGTGCACACCGCCTTCGGTCTCGACAGCGACTCCGACGAGGCCGTCGTCTACGGAGGCACCGGCCGATGACCGGACACCGCCCTTCGCTCGCGGTCGTCGGCGCGACCGGGGCGATCGGCGGTGTCATGCTCCGGATCCTCTCGCAGCACGCGGATGTCTGGGGCGAGGTCAGACTCGTCGCCTCATCGCGCTCGGCCGGCCGCAAGCTGGTCGTGCGCGGTGAGGAGAGCGAGGTTCTCGCACTCACCGAGGACGTGTTCGACGGCGTCGACGTGGCCCTCTTCCTGGTGCCGGACGCGGTGTCCGCCCACTGGGCCCCGATCGCCGCCTCCAAGGGCGTCGTCGTCATCGACGACTCGGCGGCCTTCCGGCTCGACGACGACGTGCCGCTGGTCGTCCCCGAGATCAACCCCCATGCCGCACGGCTCCGGCCGCGCGGCATCGTCGCGTCCCCGAACTGCACCACGCTGTCGCTGATCGTCGCGGTCGGCGCGCTGCACGCCGAGTTCGGGCTGCGCGAGCTGATCGTCTCCTCCTACCAGGCGGTCAGCGGTGCGGGCCGGGACGGCGTCGCGGCCCTGCGCGAGCAGCTGGCTCTGGTGGCCGGCACGGATCTCGGCACCCACCCCGGAGACGTACGACGGGCCCTCGGCGACGAGGCGTCCACGGCGGACAGCCCCTTCGCCGCACCCGTCGCCCTGAACGTCGTGCCCTGGGCCGGTACGGACGCCGGGGACGGCTGGTCCTCCGAGGAGATCGCCATCCGCGAGGAGTGCCGCAAGGTGCTGGGCCTGCCGGATCTGCGGACCACGGCGACCTGTGTGTACGTCCCCGTCGTCGCCACGCACTCGATGTCCGTCCACGCCCGCTTCGAGAACGAGGTCGCCGTCGACAAGGCGCACGAGATCCTGGCGACCGCCCCGGGCGTGGTGCTCTTCGACAGTCCGGCGTCCGGAGACTTCCCCACCCCGTCCGATGTGGTCGGCACGGATCCGACCTGGGTGGGCCGCGTCCGGCGGTCGATGGACGACCCCCATGCCCTGGAAATGTTCCTTTGCGGTGACAATCTCCGAAAAGGTGCGGCTTTGAACGTGGCGCAGATCGCCGAATCGGTCGCCGCCGAATTTCCCCGAGCATGATCGAACCTGTTTTGTAGGATTCGTGAACGCCCTGTGAGCAATTAGCTGGTCTGAACCTCTTGAGCTGGGGCGTTGTCGTATCCGACGATGATCTCCCGGCCTTACGCAACCGCACCTCGGCCGGGCGGCGTCTATGCGGTCACTTCTTGCGTGGCTGGACGCCATTACGGGGCATTCGGGGAAGAGCAGGTACGTATGAGGGCATGTCGCACAGCGTCGAACGTGGCGCCGTCCGCGTACAACCCTGACGGGGGGCAGCGTGTCCAACAGGCGTGGCAGAGGTTCTCGACATCACAGTGGTGGGCCCGTTGCGAGGCGCTTCGGTGCGTCCGCTCCGGCGGCCCCGCGCGCCCGGCGGCATGCCGGTGATCGCGCCCATGCCCGCTGCGCGCCCGGCCCAGTTGCCCTCGCAGCGCGGGGGTGCTGAAGAGACGGTGGCAGCTGGAACCACGGTCGACCATCTCACCGAGACCTATCGCGCCCACTACCGTTCCCTGCTCGGCCTCGCGGCCCTGCTGCTGGACGACACCGCGTCCTGCGAGGACGTGGTGCAGGAGGCGTTCATCCGCGTGCACTCCGCACGCAACCGGGTCCGCGAACCGGAGAAGACCCTCGCGTATCTCCGCCAGACCGTGGTCAACCTCTCGCGCTCGGCGCTGCGCCGCCGCATCCTCGGGCTGAAGCTGCTCTCCAAGCCGATGCCGGACATGGCGAGCGCGGAGGAGGGCGCCTACGACCAGCTGGAGCGGGACGCGCTGATCAAGGCCATGAAGGGGCTCCAGCGGCGCCAGCGCGAGGTGCTGGTGCTGCGCTACTTCGCGGACATGACGGAGGCCCAGGTCGCCGAGACGCTGGGCATCTCCCTGGGGTCGGTCAAGGCGTACGGCTCCCGGGGCATCGCGGCCCTGCGCGTCGTGATGGAGGCCCAGGCATGAGCGGGCCGGAGCAGAGCCCCGAACAGGGACCCGAGCACAGGCACGAGAATGACCCGACGGGAAACGGAATTGTGAACCACGGGCCGGAGAAGACTCCGCACACCGATCCGGATCGCCCGCACGCCGGGAGCGCGGGACCCGAGCCGGACGAGACCCCGGATCCCGCCCCGCCGGAACGGGCGGACCACGGGGCCGGTGAGGACCCCGACGAGCGAGACCCGCGGCCGGCCGGGACGACGGCGGACGCGGATGCGGGCGCGGATACGGATACGCATTCGGGCGCGGACGCGGGTACGCCTTCGGGCACGGACGCGGATACGGAGACCGCCGCGAACACCGCCGCGAAGGCCGGGTCCGGCACCGCTGCGGACGCCGCCGCGAAGACTGGGTCCGGTGCCGCCGCGGACGCTGCCGCGAAGTCCGACACGAAGTCCGGGTCAGGCGCCGACGACGCCCCCGGAGCGCCCGACGACGATCTCCTCGCCACCCTGACCGACCTCTTCTCCAGTGACCGGGGCGCACCCACGGCCGACGAGCTGGACGAGGTGGCCCTGCGCCGCATGCTGCAAGGCGCGGTGCGGGACATCACCCCCTCCGAGGGGACCCTCGACCATCTCCACCGCGCCGTCCCCGCCCGCCGCGCCAGGCGGCGGCAGGCCGTCGTCGGGGCGGCCGCGGCGGCCCTGCTGATCGGCACCGCCGTCCCCGCCTTCGTCCACGTCGCGACCTCGGACGGCCAGTCCACCGCCCGCCCCGCCATCGCCGGACACGGCGAGCAGGCCCAGGGCGGTAACGGCGACGAGAGCGGCCCGGAGGAGCCCGGACGGCGGACCGCGGAGCCCACCGAGCGCGAGAGCGAGGGCGGTGTCGGCGAGGCCGACCCGGACCCCAGCCCCTCCGAAGGGCGGGGCAGCGATCCCGAGGGGGCGGTGAAGGGCGAGGAGCCCGACTCCCCGAGTGTGGACTTCGCGTCCCTGCCGGTCTGCGACCCGAGCCAGCTCGGCGTCGCCTCCGCCGGCACCGACGCACCGGGGGCCGACGGCACGGTCTACGGCAGCTTCAAGATCGCCAACGTGTCCGCCAAGGAATGCACGGTCAGCAGCAACGGCACGGTGGGCTTCACCGCCCTCGGCGCGGCCGACCCGCTGAAGATCGGCGTCGTCCAGCACGCCGCGGGCGACGCGGCCCCCGGCCTGCCCGACCCCTCGCAGGAGCCGGGCACGGTGCTGCTGAAGCCGACCATGGCGTACGAGGTCAAGTTCGCCTGGGTGCCGACCGACACCTGCCCGACCACGGGCCCCTCACCGACCCCGACCCCGTCGGCGGACGGCGCGGGCGGATCGGTCGGCGAGGGCACGGACCAGTCCGGCGTCGAGGCGCAGTCGCTTCAGGAGGACGGCGGGGGCACGGCGGAGGGCAGCGTCGCGGTGACGCACACCCCGGAGACGGGAGCGCCCACCGCGGAGACGAAGATCCCCAACGCCTGCTCGGGCACGATCTACCGCACGGGCGTGCTCGCCGCGTCGTAGTCCGGCGAGGACGGGTCGTCCGGGGCCGCGGAGCGCTCCGGGCCCTTCGGGGCCGGAACAGGGGCCTCCTCCGAGGCCGGAGCAGGCTCCTCCGGAGCTCCCGAGGCCTCCCGGGCTTCCGAGCCCTCCGGTGCCGAGGGGGTCGTCGCCTCCTCGGCGGCAGGCTCCTCGGTGGCAGGCTCCTCCGGGACGAGGCCGAGTGCGATGTCGCGCACGGCCTCGGCCTCGCGGCGCACCAGCCGGAACCACATGAAGAGCACGAAGCCGGCGAAGACGAACCACTCGCCCGTGTAGCCAAGGTTCTGGAAGGCCTTCAGATCGAGGCCGCTGCCCTGCGGGGCCGCCGCGGGCACGGGCTTCATCGCGCCGCCCGTACCGCCCGCCTCGGCCTCGGGAAGCGTCACCCACGCGTCGTAGACGTCGTACGGGACGAGGTTCACCAGGGTCGCGGCGCTGATCATGCCGATCTGGCCCTCGGGAAGCCCGCCCCGGACGTTGACGCCGTCGCTGTTCGTGTTCTCGGAGGCCTGGAGGTCGCCGGTCACCGTGACCTCGCCCTCGGGCACGGCCGGCACCCGGGTGTCGCTCGCGGAACCGGGCAGCCAGCCCCGTACCACCGGCAGCGCCTTGCCGCTGTCCGTACGCAACAGGCTCAGGACGTAGAAGCCCTGCCGGTCGTCCAGTTCGCGGCCGGGCACCAGGAACTGGTCGGCGTACGTGCCGGTGGCGACGGCCGGGCGGCCGGAGGTCACCTTGTCGACGGGCAGCAGTTCGTCCAGGGGTTTCGCGGCCCGGGTACTGGGATCGGGCTGCTTCTCCGCCTGTTCGTGCGACTGCACACGGTCCTCGAAGCGGCCGAGCTGCCAGGTGCCCATGAACACGCAGAACGGGATGGCCAGCACGACGAAGAGGTTGATCCCCCACCATCGCGGGGTCAGCAGGAACCGGTACACCCCTCAAAGGTACGGTTCCCCGCCCCGGGCTCCCGGAGCGGGGTCCGCCATTTATCCGGCCCTTACGCCTGTCCGCCGCCCGGTTTCACCCGGCCGTACCGGCCACCGCGCCCCCGCCCAGGTGCTTCAGGGCGAACTCGAGCTCCAGCCGCACCTGCTTGATCCGCTCCTCCACCACGAGCGAGCCGTGCCCGGCGTCGTAGCGGTACACCTCGTGGACCGCGCCGCGCGCCGCCAGCCGGTCCACGTAGTTCTCCACCTGACGGATGGGGCAGCGCGGATCGTTGACGCCCGCCGAGATGTAGACCGGGGCGCGCACCGCGTCGACGTACGTCAGCGGCGACGAGGCCTCGAAGCGCTCGGGAACCTCCTCCGGCGTGCCGCCCAGCAGTGTGCGGTCCATCGCCTTCAGGGCCTCCATCTCGTCGTGGTACGCCGTGACGTAGTCCGCGACGGGCACGGCCGCCAGGCCCAGCGTCCAGGAGTCGGGCTGGGTGCCCAGCCCGAGCAGGGTCAGATAGCCGCCCCAGGACCCGCCGGCCAGGACCATGCGCTCCGGGTCCGCGAGCCCGGAGGCCACCGACCAGTCCCGCACGGCCGCGATGTCCTCCAGCTCGATCAGGCCGACGCGGTGCTTCAGCGCGTCCGTCCAGGCGCGGCCGTAGCCGGTCGAGCCCCGGTAGTTGACCCGGACGACCGCGAAGCCGTGGTCCACCCAGGCGGCCGGACCGGAGGCGAAGGCGTCGCTGTCGTGCCAGGTCGGCCCGCCGTGGATCTCGAAGATCGTGGGGAACGGGCCCTCGCCGGTGGCGGGCTTCTGCACGAGGGCGTGGATCCGGCCGCCCGGGCCCTCCACCCACGCGTCCTGCACGGGCACCGACGGCGGGGCCTTCGGCCCGGGCGGGTCCAGGACCACCGCGCCGCTCGTCGACCGCACCACGGGCGGCTGCGCGGCCGAGGACCACAGATACTCCACCGTGCCGTCCGGGCGGGCCGTGGCGCCCGACACCGTACCGGCGGGGGTCTCCAGGCGTACGGGCTCCGGGGCCCCCGGTTCGTACCGCCACAGTTCGCCGCGGGCCTCGAAGCTGTGCTCGATGAGCAGCGCGGAGCCGTCCGGATACCACTCGGCCCCGACATCGCCCGGCAGATCGACGGCGAGCGCGGTCTCCGTGCCCGTGACCGGGTCCCAGATCATCGGCTCCCAGCGGCCCCGGCGCTGGTGCCCGACGAGGAGCCGGGTGTCTCCGGCCACCGGTGCGAAGCCCAGCACGGCGAGCCCCAGCTCCTTCGTGCCGCCCTCGGTGTCGTCCAGCTCGGCCACCGTGGAGCCGTCCTGGCGCACCACCCGCAGCGCGGAGTGCATCGCGTCGCCGTGCTCGGTGTGCTCCAGGGCGATCAGGGTCCCGTCGTGGGAGAGGTCGCCGACCCCGGCGGACTCCCGGTGCCGGTAGATCTCCACGGGCTCGCCGCCCGGCTTCCGCACCAGGTGGACGGTCGTGCCGTCCTCGTCGGTCGAGCGGCCGACCACCGCCGTACCGTCGCGTCCGATGGCCAGGCCCGCCGGGTAGGAGGGGGCGAGACCGGGCACGGCCGGCTCGTCCGCCCCGCCGTCGAACGGCTGGCGCATCCACACCCCGAACTCGTCGCCGTCGGTGTCGCTGAACCACCAGACCGCTTCGCCGTCCGGCGTCAGCACGCCGTCCGTGGTGCCGTTGGGCCGGTCGGTGACCTGGCGCTGCCGCCCGCTCGCCCGGTCCCAGGCGTACAGCTCGTACGTACCGGTGGCGTTGGAGACGAACAGAGAGCGGTCAGGCGCGTCCTCGGCCCAGTCGGGGAGGGACACCCGGGGCGCGCGGAACCGCTGCTCCCACTCGGGCGCGGTCGGGGCCTCAGGCGCGGTCGAGGCGTTCTGTGATTCGCTCATGCCCTCCATCCAACCCGATCGGCCGCTTTGCCGGGGACCCTGTGGATAACCTGCCAGCCGGTCCTGCCGATCTCCCTCGCCCTGTGGATAACCAGTCGCGTTCCGCCCGGCCCGTGGGTAGCTTCCCGGGCATGTACTCACCGACCCCGGACGACTGGCGCGACGCCAACCGCGCGCGCTGGGACGAGCGCGTGCCGATCCATGTGGCGAGCGCCTACTACGACCTGGACGCCTTCCGGGCGGGCCAGGACGCGCTGCGCGCCTTCGAGCTGGCCGAGGTCGGGGACGTCACCGGCAAGACCCTCCTGCACCTTCAGTGCCATATCGGCCTGGACACCCTGTCCCGGGCGCGGCACGGCGCCGCACAGGTCGTGGGCCTCGACTTCTCCGAGCCCGCCGTCGAGACGGCCCGGGGCCTGGCCAGGTCGCTGGAGCTGGGCCCGGACCGGGCGGCGTTCGTCGCGGCCGATGTGTACGACGCTCCGGCCGCCGTTCCCGACTCCGCGTACGACATCGTCTACACGGGCGTGGGCGCGCTGAACTGGCTGCCCGACATCGACCGCTGGGCCGAGACCGCCGCCTCGCTGGTCGCTCCCGGCGGCTTCCTCTATCTGGCGGAGTTCCATCCGATCACCGACGCGATGGACACCGAGACCGGTTCGGTGGTCACCGACGACTACTTCAGCCGCGACGCCTGGGTGGACGAGTTGCCGGGCACGTACGCCGACTTCGACGCGCCGACGGTGCACAACCGCAGCGTCGAGTGGCAGCACCCGGTGGGCCGGGTGGTGACGGCGCTCGCCGCGGCCGGTCTGCGGATCGAGTTCCTCCACGAGCACGATTCCTCGCTCTTCCAGCGGTTCGGCTCGCTGGAGCGCCACGCGGACGGCCACTACCGCTTCCCGGCGGGCCGGCCGAGGATCCCGCTGATGTACTCGATCAAGGCGTCGCGCCCGGTCGAGCGTCGGGGATGACCACAGGTCGGAGCTGTCTCGCGGGGCTTCTCCGGCCGATTGTCAGTGGTGGGGGCCACACTCGTTTCCATGACCGACATGAGAGACGGATCGGCGGGCGGAGCCCTGCCCGGGACGGCTTCCGGGACCACGCCCGGGACGACGACGGCCGCGCTGCGCGGGGCGGTGGAGGCGTACTGGACGGCGGCCGAGGCGCGCGACTGGAGCGCGTTCGGGGCGACCCTTGCCGAGGGCATGGTGTACGAGCTGCCGCAGACCCGGGAGCGGATCCTCGGCAAGGAGCGCTATCTCCGGTTCAACGAGGAGTATCCGGGCGACTGGCACGTCCGGGTCGAGCGGATCGTCGCCGACGCGGAGGGCCGCCAGGCCGCCGCCAGGACCGGATTCACGGTGACGGGGGAGCAGGAGGGCGAGCCGGCGCAGGAGTTGGACGCCATCCACTTCTTCACGTTCGACGAGCAGGGGCTGATCACCGGGGTGACGGACTTCTGGCCCGAGTCGTACGAGCCTCCGGCCGGCCGTGAACACCTGGTCGAGCGCTACTGAGAACGGCGGCCCACCGGTCGCCCGGTGAACCGCCGTTCCTGTGTGCGGCTTCGCGCTCCGCTTCGCTACACCGCGGAGCGGAAGGCGGGCAGATAGCCGCCCGACTGCCCCGCCGCCTTGGGGTGGTACGAGTTGTAGATCGGGACCGTGACGCTGTGGAGCCAGGCGTCGCCGGAGCACAGCTCGTGCCCGGTGAATTCGTCCACCACGCTGGAGAAGGTGAACCCGGCGTCGGCGGACCGCTTGGCCAGGACGTCGTTCAGCACGTCCGAGGCGTTGTTGATCGCGGCCCGCTCGGCCTCGGTGAGCCCGGCGATGCAGCTGCCGGAGAGCTGGTAGAAGCGGGGGTAGCCGAGGACCACGACCTGGGCCTGCGGGGCGCGGGCCCGGATGTTGCCGTAGAGCGAATCGAGGCTTCCGGGCAGGGAGTTGTTCATCTGCGCGATGGCGTTGTTCACGCTGGCGATGCAGGTGGCCTCGCTGGAGAGCACGCAGTCCTGCATGACGTCGGCGAACCCGACGTCATTGCCTCCGGCGGTGACGCTGACCAGCGAGGTGGAGGCGCTGAGCACACCGAGCTGGCTGCTCGCCACGGACGAGGTGGTCGCACCCGAGCAGGCGACGAAGTCGAACGAGGCGGGGGAGTTCGCCGCCTGCCACAGATAGGGGTAGGCGTTGGTGCTGCGGCGGCAGTCTCCGCTGTCGGAGAGGTAGCTTCCGGCGCCGACGCCCGAGGAGTAGGAATCGCCGAGCGCGACATAGCCGCCGGCGGCGGCCGAGTCGGCCGCGGAGGCCGGTCCGGCGACGCCGAGAGCGGCCACGGCGGCGAGCGCCAGGGTGAAGAGGGATGCCCGAATTCTTCGTACTGACATGGCTGCCAGCCTTTCGAAGTGTGGGGGGACAGGTGGGGGGACCTGCGGGGGTTGGGGGGAGCGATGCAGTTTCTAGCAGCTCGCGGTACCCGCCGGTAATGCCCGTGCGAGAAGTCGTCTGATATGCCCGAATGATCGTTCGGTGGGTCATGCTCCGCGCGTAGATAAACCCTCAACTCGGTTCAGGAACCGGCAAGTTCAGGGGAATTCTGTGTGTCCGGGCAGGGGCGCGAGAGGCGGGGCGGGCGGTGATTCACGGCGCGGCGAAGCCCGGTCCGACGCCCGGCGTACGGGAAAGTTCATCCGGTCGGCTCAAGCCCGGAGGCGTGCCGGGTGTGTGCGGTCGGCGGGCGGTCGGCCTCTAACTCTCGGCGTACGCGGGGAGATGGGCGGCGCCGACCCAGACGCGGGTGATGGAGCTGACGTAGCGGGCCCCGCATCGGTCCCTCGGCACCACCAGCTGGCTGCCGTCCGGCTCCAGAGGCCGGCCGTCCATGCGGGTGGCGAGCAGGACGGGTGCATCGCCGAAGTCCGCGTCGATCTCCGCCCAGGACAGCACCGCATGGTGCCCGTCCCCGCCGGTGACGGCCAGCAGGAAGCGCGAGCGGTCCTTGCGTCGCCGGACATCGAAGGCGGGGCCCGCGTCCGAGACGACCTCCCGCAGCAACGGCCCCTCGAACGTGTGGTGTTGTGGCCCCTCCTTCGCGCAGTCGAACGTCACATCGGCGCGGTGCTGCTCCCACCGCCCGCGCAGATCGGTGACGGTGAGCGTCACGGGCCGGTGCAACTCGCCGACCAGGGCGAACGCCCGTACCGCCGTGTCCCGTGTTCCGAGCCGGTCCACCGGCATGGGCTGCCCCCTGGGTGTCTCCGTGAGCGATCGAGGCGTCCGCGAACGATCTGCGGCGAGCGGTCCACTACGAGCCGTCCATTACGAGCCGTCCATTACGAGCGGTCCACCGCGAACCACGCCCTACGTGATGCCCGCAAGCGGCACCTCGAAATCACGAAGACACGCAGAAGCCAGCAAGAACCACGGATCTCCATCTCAAGCGACAACACATGACGGCTGATCTCATCGCACCTGTGGCTTGCGTGATGCCTCGTCAAGGGCCAGCCACACCCGGTCGCGGGTCAGCGGCAGCTCGGTGAACCGAAGCCCCGTGGCATCGCGCAGCGCGTTGGCGAAGGCCGGGGCGACCGGGTTGAACGGGCTCTCGCTCATCGACTTCGCGCCCAGCGGCCCGATCGCGTCCGAGGTCTCCATGAAGTGCACCTCGGTGCGCGGCACATCGGCGTACTGCGGCAGCCGGTAGCGGCGGAACGCGGCCGTGGTCACCTCACCGAGTTCGTCGAGCCGTACGTTCTCGAAGAGCGTCGCCCCGAGCGCCTGCGCCACCCCGCCCTCGACCTGGCCCCGGCACTGCATCGGGTTCATCACCTTGCCCGCGTCGGCGGCGTGGACGCTGCGCAGGATGCGGATCTCACCGGTGCCCGGGTCCACGGCGATCCGGAACCACTGGGCGTTGAAGGCCACCGAACGCGGCGAACCGCCCCAGTGCCCGTCGGCCGACAACTCCCGCCCCGCCGCGCGGGCGGCCTGGAACAGCTCCTTGAGGCTGATCGCGCGCCCGGCGCACTCCACCGCGTCCACCGTCAGCCGGCAGTCGCCCGGAGCCGCCCCCAAGTGCCCGGCCGCGAACTCCAGGATCTGCCCGGCCAGGGCGTCGGCGGCCTTCATCACGGCCTTGCCCGCCACCACGGTCCCGGCCGAACCGAACGCGCCCGTGTCGTGCCGGACGACATCGGTGTCCGACTGCCGGATCACGATCCGGTCCACCGTCGTGGACAGCGCCCCGGCGGTGATCTGCTGGTGGACGGTCGTGGTGCCGTTGCCGAACTCGGCGGTCCCGACGGCGATGTCGTACGTACCGTCCTGGAGGAGCTTCACGGTGGCGTCCGCGAAATGGCCGCCGGGCGGGCCGGTGGCGATCATCGACATCCCGGTGCCCTGACCGACGAGCCACCCGTCGGGCACATCGTCGTCGGGGCCGTCCCCGTACCGCTGGATGGCGTCCCGTACGACCTGGAGGCACTGGTCGAGCCCGTAGCTGGCGATCTCCAGGTCCTCCTCCTCGCCGCCGGGGCTGAGCATGGGCTCGCCGGGGCCGATGATGTTGCGCTCCCGGAAGACCAGCGGGTCGACGCCGGTGCGCCGGGCCAGCTCGTCCATCACGGACTCGACCGCGAAGACGACCTGCCCGAGCCCGTAGCCCCGGAAGGCGCCCGCCGGAACGGAGTTGGTGTAGACGGAGAAGGCGTCGACCTTCTTGTGCGGGGCGCGGTAGACGGCCATCGACTCGCCGACGCTGTGGAACATCACCGCCGGACCGTGATTCCCGTACGCCCCGGTGTTCGACACCACGCGCAGCTGCAACGCGGTCAGCGTGCCGTCCGCCCGCGCCCCCGCCCGTACCCGGATGGTGAACGGGTGGCGGGTGGTCGCCCCGTAGAACTGCTCGGGGCGCGTGTACTCCAGCTTCACCGGCCGCCGCAACCGCATCACGGCGAGCGCCACGATGTCCTCGACGATCATCTCCTGCTTGCCGCCGAAGCCGCCGCCCACCCGGCCCGCCAGCACCCGCACCTGCTTCAGCTCCAGGTCGAACAGCGCGCACAGCGCCCGCCGGGTGAGGAAGGGGGTCTGGGTGCTGGAGCGCACGGTCAGCCGCTCCCGCCCGTCCTCGCCCTCCTCGTACCAGGCCACCGCGCCGTGCGTCTCCAGGCTGGCGTGCTGGACGCGCTGGGTGCGGAAGGTCTCCTCGTACACGACGTCGGCCGCCGCGAATCCCTCCTCCACCGACCCGATCTCCCCGTGGACCTCACCGACGACGTTGTTCTCGGGGCGGGCGATGCGCGACTCGGGCCCCTTGTCGTGGATGACCGGGGCGCCGGGCGCCATCGCCTCCTCCGGGTCGACGACGTACGGGAGTTGCTCGTACACCACCTCGATACGGCGGCAGCCCTCCTCGGCCGCGCCCTCGCTGTCCGCCACGACGGCGGCGACGCGCTGGCCGACGTAGCGGACGGTGTCGTCAAGGAGCCGGGTGTCGTCCGGGTCCTCGGTCGGGTGCTCGTGCCGGGCGGTGGAGTAGAGGCGCTCGGGGGCGTCGTGATGGGTGAGGACCAGGTGCACGCCGGGAACGCGCAGCGCGGCGGCGGTGTCGATGGAGACGATGCGGGCGTGCGGGTGCGGGGAGCGCAGGAGTTTCATGTGGAGCAGGCCGGGAACGTCGACGTCGAAGGTGTAGCGCGCGGTCCCGGTGACCACCAGCGGCCCGGCGGGCGCTCCCGGATTCCGCCCGACGGCCTGCACCGCCCCGGGATCCTCGGTGTGCCGTACGCCGCGCAACGCGTCCTCGATGGCTCGGTAGCCGGTGCAGCGGCAGATGTTTCCCTTGAACGCCCGGGGCAGATCGCCGAGCTGCTCCTCGTCGAGAGCGGCGGTCGTCATCAGATAGCCGGCGGTGCAGAACCCGCACTGGAACCCCTGCGCGTCTAGGAACTTCCGCTGTACGGGATGGAGTTCGCCGTCAGCGTCGGCCAGCCCCTCCACGGTGGTGACGCTGCGCCCCCGCGCCCGGACGGCGGGGTAGACGCAACTGTGCACCGGTTCGCCGTCGACGTGCACGGTGCAGGCGCCGCAGTCCCCGGCGTCGCAGCCCTTCTTGACGCCGAACCAGCCGCGCTCGCGCAGATAGGTGCGCAGACACTGACCGGCGCGGGGTTCGTCCTCGAAGGGCTGGTCGTTGACCCGGATCGCGTACGTCATCGGAGCCCTCCCGGGGGCGGTGCGTCGGCGGTCAGTTCCCGGCGGATCTCCTCGGCGAAGCGGAGGGCCATGTGCCGCCGCCACGCGGGCAGTCCGTGGATGTCGTCGAACCAGTCGTCGGCCCCGACCGCCGCGTCGATCACCTCGCGCAGCATCCTCGGGTCCGGCGGCAGCGGGAACCAGAAGCGGAACGGCCGGACCGTCGCCGCGCTCACCGTCACGGCCAGCGACCCGTCCACCGGGTCCAGGGCCCCGATGACGAGGGCCGCCGAACGCCCGAGGCCGTACAGGGACGCCTGCCGGAAGGCGGTACGGGAGGCGAGGGCGCGGGCCGGCAGGGTGACCGAGCGCAGCAGTTCACCATCCGCCAGGTCCTTGCGCCCCGCCCCGAGGACGAAGTCCGCGACCCGCACCCGGCGCAGCGAACCGTCCTGGGCCCGCAGCAGGCAGACGCCGTCCAGCGCGGCGGTCAGCGAGATCATCGGACCGGCGGGCAGGGCGTTGCAGAGGTTCCCGCCGACGGTCGCCATGTTCCAGATCTTGAACGAGGCGAGGAAGGCGCGGCAGCACTGCTCGACGAGGGGAGCCACGGGCGCGCCCCACCCCTTTCCGAACCGCGAGAGCTGGGCGATCGTGCAGGTCGCCGCGATCTCCAGCGAACCGTCGGGCAGTTCCCGCACCGGCTCCCAGCCCATCCGGCTCAGGTCCACGAGCCGGCGCAGATGAGGCTGCGGCTCGGAGAACAGATACGTGCCCCCGCCCAGCCAGGCATCGCCCGGCCGCCAGGGAACAGGGCTGCGGGCGTCCCGTACGTCGAGCACGGTGTTGAGGTCCATGCCGCCAGTGAAGCCCCGCCGTGGGGCTCCGCACGACTGGTTCACCGTACGGAAATACACCAGCCCACAACCGTAACTCTGGAGGAACAACCAAGAGGTGCTTGCCCGCTCTGACCTTGCATTTACGATGCAGTGACTCGCATTGGCTTAGCGAATGTGAGATGCCGGGTGTGGTGCCCGGCAGCCCCGCAAGGAGACCGCCCATGCACGTCGAAGACCTCCTCCGACTGGAGTCCCTGGACCTGACCCTGCTGTGGGGCGACGGCCCGCAGCTCACCCGGGAGATCAGCGGGGTGACCGCGACCGATCTGGAGGACCCGGGCCGCTTTCTCCAGCGGGACGAACTCGTCCTCAGCGGTCTGGTGTGGTGGGCCCCGGCGGACGACGAGGCGAAAGCGGAACGGTTCGTCGCCGCTCTGCACGGGGCCGGCGCGGCCGCGCTGCTGGCCGGCGAGGAGACGCACGGAGGCGTGCCGGAGGTGCTCGTCGACGCGTGCCGCCGACATGGCATCGCGATCCTCTCGGTGCCGGTGCACACGTCGTTCCGGGCCGTCACCGACACGGTGTACCTGCGGCAGTGGGGCGACCTGAGCAGGCGGCCCGCCGCTTCCTACGCGCTGCCCGAGAACGTACGGGCCGAGCTGAGCCGGCTCCTCGCGGCCGGCGCGGACCCGGACACGCTGCTCACCCGCGCGGTCGCCCACCTCGGCACCCCGCCCGCCTATGTGCTCAGCGCCACGGGCCGCACGATCGCCCGCACTCCGACGGCCGCGCCGCTGTCCGTCCGCCGGGCGGCGGAGGCCCTTACGGCGCCCACGACCCTGAGCATCGACCCGGACGCCTCGCCGTACGGCCAATGGCACCTGCACCTGCCCGAGCCGGTCGAGGCCCCGCCGCGCATGCTGCACGAGATAGCCGAGGTGCTGGCCCAGCACCGCCAGGAGGCGACCCGCCGCGAGCGGACCACTCGCGCCCGCGCCTCGGACCTCCTGGCCCTGATGGACACCCCGTCGGGCCCCGCCGCCCCGGCCGCGATCCGGACGGCGCTGCAAGCCTGCGGCCTCCCGGAGGAGGGCCCGTACACCGTGATCACGGTGAAGGGGCCGGCGGACGACGACGGAACCCCGGACGCCCTGACCGAGGCGCTGCACCACCTGACGGGCCACGGGTTCGCGGTGGGCACGCTGCCGACAGCGGAGCCGGGGGAGGCGACGGCGCTGATAGGCAGCCGGACGGAAGCGGACGGGGACACGGGTACGGACAAGGGATCGGGCGCGGGTCGGGGTACGGGTACGGACACGGGATCGGGCGCGGGTGGGGACACGATCGCGACGACACTCAAGAACCTCTGGCCGACCCTCCAGTCCCGGAACGCGAACGTCCCCCTCCACGGCGGCATCAGCACCCCGGTCACCACCCCGCAGAACCTCAAGGGCGCGCTGACGCAGGCACGTTACGCACTGACGGCGGCGCGCTCGCAGAAGGCGTCCGGAGTGGGGGAGTCCACGTCCACGGCCCGGCTCACGGCGATCGAGGAGCTCACGACCCTCGAAGCCCTCCTCACGGGCGTCCCCGCCGACGTACGCACCGCCTTCGGCATCCACGCGCTGGGCCCGCTCGCCGACGACACGAACCCCTCCCACCGGATGCTCCTGGAGACCCTGGACGTCTTCCTCGCGCACAACGGCTCCTGGGCCCGCACGGCCGAGGCCCTGCACCTGCACGTCAACACCGTGCACTACCGCATCCAGCGCGTGGAGATGCTGACCGGCCGTGACCTGGCCCGCCTGGACCACAAACTGGACCTGAAGGCGGCACTGCTCTGCCGCTGACGGACGGCTAGGGCCGGTCGATATGCACGTTGGTCGACTTCACCCGCGCCGTGGCGGTCACCCCGACCTCGATGCCCAACTCGTCGACCGCCTCCCGGCTCACCAGGGAGACGAGCCGGTGCGGCCCGGACTGGATCTCCACCTGGGCCACGATGTCGTCGACGGTGACCGCGGTGACGATCCCGGCGAACGAATTCCGCACCGAGGTCCGCGTCTCCCCGGGCACGGGATGCAACCCGGCGGCCCGGTCCTTGGCGAACGCGGCCAGCCCGACCCCGTCGATCACCCGGTTCCCGGCACCGTCCCGCTCCATGGCGATCTGCCCCCCGTCGGCCCACCGGCGGACGGTCTCCGAACTGACGCCGAGCAGCTCCGCGGCCCGGCCGATGCTGTAGGTCGGCACGGAGGAACTGTAGGGCACAGGTGTACAGCCAGGCCGTCGCCTCCGTACTGGTGGAGCCGAACTCCTGACTTTCGCGGAGAGTGATCGATGATCACCGGATCGTCATATCCTGGTGCCCGGGCGGCCAGGAGCGCCGCGCTTCACCACTCGGAGACCAGATGGAACCCGCGGTTATCGGGGCGCGCCTCGCGTCGAGCGTTGTGAGCCCGCTGATCAAGAAGCTCTTCCTGAACGGAGGGCCCGGAGCGGGGCTGGTCGACAAGCCGGTCCGCGTCTCCCAGCTCGTGTCCTTCCGCGGCGAGCAGCGAACACTCTCCGACAAGGCACTGCATCGGATAGCCGAAGAACTGGTTGCCCGTGCCGTGCAAGAGACGGGTAAGGAGGAGCGGCTGCCCAGCTTCGAGGTGCGAGCCGTCACCAACGCCGTCGCCTCCTCGCTGCGCGTCATGGGCACTCTCGACATGGATGACGTGCAGGCGGTGGACCTTGGGCACATGGATCTGGCTCGGCGTCTGAGGTCGATGAGCCGGACAGCCGTGGTGGGACTGTCGGCCGATGCCACCGAACTCCACGCGAACGTGCTGAACACCGCGTGCCTGCACATCCTGAACTTCTTCACCCAGCGCTCGACGTTCGTGCCGCGAACCCTTGTCGAACAGAGCCGGAGCATCGAGGAGCTGACGCGCAAGATCGACTCCCTCATCACGCGGGCTCCGTCCCCTGCGGACGGCCCCTTTGAGGAGCGATACGCGCGCTACATCACCGACAAGCACGGCAAGCTGAGCATCTTCGGCCTCGACCTGTCCCAGGGGCCGGAGAACTGGCGGTTGGACGTCGCCTACCTCAGCCTCGACGCGGTGGGCGATGCCACCGGAGCGCTTCCCACCCGGCTCTCCGCCGATCAGGTCCTGGCCGCGCAGGACCGGGTTCTGCTGCGCGGTGTGGCGGGCTCGGGCAAGACCACGCTCGTGCAGTGGCTGGCGGTCTCCACGACGCGGCGGAGCCAGCTGGATCTCTACGGGCTGGTGCCGTTCGTCCTGCCGCTGCGCACGCTCACCAGAGGCGGTGCCAGGCTTCCGGCCCCGGACGAATTCCTGTCCGCGGTTGACTGCCCGATCGCCGCGTTGCAGCCGACGGGATGGTTCGACCGTGTACTGAGAGCCGGCCGCGGGCTGATTCTCATCGACGGTATCGACGAGATCCCGGAAGACGACCGCAACGACGCCCGACAGTGGCTCCAGGAACTGATCAGCACCTATCCGGAGAACCGCTGGCTCGTCACCTCCCGGCCTTCCGCGGTCCGGGAAAACTGGCTGAGTGGGGACGACTTCGCCGAGGCGGATCTCGCGCCCATGAGCAGGGACAACATCGCCGACTTCGTGAACCGTTGGCACGAGGCGGCAGGGATCAGCGACCAGTATGCCCATGAGCTGTTACGCGCGGTCCGCGCCAAGCAGGACCTCGGCAGGCTCGCCACCAATCCGTTGATGTGTGGCCTGATCTGCGCTCTTCACCAAGACCGTCGTGGCTATCTTCCCGAGGGGCGCAAGGAGATCTACGACGCGGCACTCTCGATGCTTCTTTTCCGCCGCGACCGTGAACGCGGCGTCTACAAGCCGGGATCGATCCGCATCGGCGAGGCGCACCACATTCAGCTGATCCAGAAGCTGGCCTACTGGATGATCCGCAACGGCCGCTCCGAGATGGACCGCGCAGACGCGGTGGACCTCCTTGCACAAGCCCTGCCCACCATGCCGAAGGTGGCGGAGCAGGGCACGGCCGAGGAGATCTACCGGCACCTTCTCATCCGCAGCGGCCTGCTGCGGGAACCGAGCGTTCAGTCGATGGACTTCATCCACCGGACCTTCCAGGACTACCTCGGTGCCAAGGCCGCGGTGGAAGGGCTCGACTTCGACTTCCTCATCGCCAACGCTCACCTGGACCAGTGGGAGGACGTCATCAGAATGGCCGTCGCCCACTCCCGTCCGACTGAGCGCACCCGTCTGCTGACCGGCCTCATCCGGCGGAGCAATGTCACGGCTCACGGGATGAACCGGCTGCACCTCCTGGCGGCTGCGTGCCTGGAACACGCCACGGAACTCGACCCCGAGGTCCGGGCGGAAGTGCAGCAGTACGCGGGCGCCCTTATCCCGCCCCGCACGCCGGACCAGGCCCGCGCTCTGATCGAGGTCGGCCCGGTGGTGCTGGACCTGCTTCCGCGCCCGCCGGAGGAGGCGCCGGTGAATAAGCGATCGGCCGATGACCTGACCATCGAGTATCGGTTGGACGAGGAGAAGGCCGCCGATCGAAAGGCGGCCGACGAGGCCTACTTCACCGTAATCGCCGCCACGCGCATCGCGACCGACGCGGCCATCGACGTCCTCGCCCGCTACCGCGGGCACCACGACCTCCGGGTGCGCAGCGAACTTGTACGAGCCTGGAGCCGCTTCGACACCGACGTCTACGGCGAGGAGGTCATCGCCCACCTTGACGAGGAGAACCTCTACTTCCCGGTCTCCAACTTGGCGGAGCTGCACGCGATCAGCAGTTACGGCGGGCGGGCCCGAATCAAGATCGCCGGAGACTTCACTGCCGTCGACTTCCTCAACGGCTGCCGCACGGGGAGGCTCACCGACCTCTGGCTTGCCGGGGACATCGGCGACTCGTGGCGATGGCTGCGCGAACTGCCGCTGCTCCACTCACTGACCATCGAGACCTCGCTGCCCCACGTGGACGTGGCGCCATTGGCACCGGTGCTGCCACTGCGCACGATCTACGTACCCAAGGGGGCTGTGGTCTCCGGTATCGATTCCCTGCCCTCGTACATGGAAGTGGTGCGTATGGGACGCGAAGGGGCATGATCGTTCGATCCCGCAGCCGTCCCGGGGCATTCCGACGTCTTCCGGTTCCGAGCCGGCCCGACATTCTCGATCGATCCAGATCGCATCCATGGCTCCGGAGTAATCGGGCCCATGGATGCAGGCCGGATGAATTTGGTTTCCCCGCAGACGGGTGATCAGGGCCACGCATACCGTGCTGGCGTCGTGAACAGGGACGATGCTAGAAAGTGGGGGCCGCAACGCAAAGGAATCCCCAAGGAGGATCCTCTGCCGCGTAAATGGCCTCGCTGACCACGGGGCCTGATAACCCATCACCAACCGGGCTGCACCTTTGCCGGAATGGGTGGGGTCGAGGGGGGCTTCGCGAGCCCGGAGTGATTCTTCAGGTTTACCGGGTGCTCCTGGGGGTCCTGCTGATACATCCGGTCTGTTTCCGCATGCTCAACTTCCCTTCCCTCCTGTTTCGGTGTATGCCCGCACGAAGAAAACGGGAGGGCTTCACCTGTGAAGCGAACAATTCATCGCAGTGCCGCCATCATCGCGGCCGGCACCGCGGGTGCTCTGGTCCTGACGATCGCCCCCACAGCCGCTGCCGACGACTTCGGCCCGTCGACGGCGGAGAGGGTCGCCTCGGTGGTCGAGAAGACCACCGGCACAGCGGAGATCAGCCGGGACGGGCAGAGCGGGGTCACCACGCCCGCCACTGCCGACGGCACCATCAGCGCCACTGCTGTGGACGGTTCCAGGATCAGCATCCGCCTGCCCGGCACCGGCAGCTCCAACGCCGCCGGGACCGGGACAGGCACCATCGTCTACCCCGGCGCGGCCAAGAACGCCGACCTGGCCGTGCAGCCCACCGCCCAGGGCGTTCGCGCCCTGATCGCCATCAACAACGCGAACGCCGCTAAGGAGTACCGCTTCGGCCTCGGACTTCCCGACGGCGCGGCAGCCGAGCAACTCGACGGTGGTGGCGTCCTGGTCACCAAGGGCGAGGACGTCCTGGGCATGTTCGACGCCCCCTGGGCCAAGGACGCCAACGGGGAAGCCGTTCCGACCTCGTACCGCGTCGAGGGCGGTGACCTGGTCCAGACGGTCCAGTTCGACGAGAGCACGCCCTTCCCCGTCGTCGCCGACCCCTGGTGGAACACCGCCTGGAAGTGGACCAAGTGCGCCGCCGCGGTCGCCGTGGCGTTCTTCCCCGCGGCAAAGGCCTACAAGGCCATCAAGGCGCTCGGCGGCGCCAAGCAGACGGCGAAGCTTCTCTGGGGCGCGCGGACCAAGGGTGACTTCATCAAGCATGCCAAGAAGGCAGGCAAGAACGGCGCGGTAGAAATACTCGGGATCGCCGGAGTGGAGAGCTACTGCTTCAAGTAGGGGGTCCTCGCCCGTTGAGACCCCAGTGTCCCCGAGAGAGTTACGACACCGATTGGAGTGCGATCTCCGTTGAGTAAGCACGAACCCCACATTCTGATCCTGCGGGATCTGGAAAGCCTTCGCGACGAGATCGCTCGTGAGCTGGACTCGGCGGGCGAGGCCGAGCAGCCAGGTCTCCGGAAGGCCCTGCACCTTCTCGACCAGCGTGCGACGGCCACCGATGAGCAACTCGTCCAGGACTGGGTCACCAGAATCCTGTCCCGCGCGGGGGTGGACCCCGCACAGGACCATGTACGGGCTGTGAAGGTGCTCAGGGAGACCATTCCCGGACTCGGACTGCGTGCGGGCAATGACCTGGTGAAGTCCGTCCTCCCGTGAGAAGTCCGTTACCGATGGGGGGAGAGGGAACTCGACGCCCCACTCTGCGTCCTTCATCCATCACCGTGAGGGACGCAGGCGCACCGGCGGAAACGCAGAATCAGGTCAGGGGCCCGACCCGCTCTCGCGGATCAGGCCCCTGACCTGGTGTTTCAGCTGTCGGGGTGGCGGGATTTGAACCCACGACCTCTTCGTCCCGAACGAAGCGCGCTGCCAAGCTGCGCTACACCCCGATGTCCACCGGACTCCCGGCGACATCGATTACTTTAGCCCACCGGCGGCCGGAGGCGAAATCCGGTTTCTCCGGTGCTGGAACCACCCCGCCACGTTCGGCCGGAGGTGGTCCACGGCGGTGATCAGGACGCCCAGGGCGGCGAAGAGGAGACCGAGGGCCAGGGACTGGGTGAGGACGCCGGCGTAGCCGTACGTGTCGACGTCGAGGAACGGGTACGGGTAGCGGGCCGGGGCACCGGGGGAGAGCAGGGCTCCGCGGGTCAGGGTGAGGGCCAGGTAGGCCGCGGGGGCCGAGAGCCACAGCGGGATGTGGGCCAGGCGCAGGGTCCGGGGTGTGGTCAGCAGGAGCCAGTCCGCGGCGACGGTGAGGGGGGTCACCGTGTGGAGCAGGAGGGTCGCGGCGGTGGGCCGGTCTGATTGCGGGGGCGGGCTGCCGCCGTAGTTCACCAGCACCAGGTGGTACATCAGCCCGGTGATCGCGGCGAGCAGCAGCACCCCGCCCGACAGGCGCGGCGACAGCGGCGGAGCGCCCCGCCAGGAACGTACGGCCGACCAGCCGAAAGCGCCCGCGATCAGGAGGTTCGCCAGGACCGTGAAGCGGATCGGCGCCGGTGGCGCGTACCCGGTCGCCAGGGCGATGACCGGGCCCGCGGCCGCGGCCCCGCACGCCGCGGTGCGCAGGGCGGCGGCCCAGGGGCGGCGGGGCCCGGCGGGGTCCGGGAGCACCTCTGCCGCCCGGGGGCGGGGGAGCAGGG
>NZ_JAAGMH010000007.1:0-24879 GCF_010548505.1 Streptomyces sp. SID14515
GCGGCCGGCTCGGCGGGCTTCGCGGCCTCAGGGGGGCGCACGGCGTCGGCGGCGGGCTCGGGGGGCGCGGGCTTCGGCGCGTTCGAGGGCGCGGCCTTCTGCGGCGTGGCGGGGGCCGCCACGGGCTTGTCGGGCTGCGGGGCGGCGGCTGACTGGGCCTCGTCTGGCAAGAGCGCTCCTCGTGCGGATCCGGGGTACCCGGAGAGCCCATGGTATCGATCCCCCGGCGGGACCTCGCCCGGGGACGGTGGGAGCCTGCACAACGAGGGATGGGCACCCGGTGTTCCCGGGTGCCCATCTCGCGTGCTCGATGTCCGTCGCCGGACGGTCGCCGGTGGCTCAGACCGTGATCAGAGCCTCCAGCGGCGCCCCGGCGAGGCCGGACTCCAGGCGGGCCCGGCCCGCGAGGAAGCCGAGCTCCATGAGGACCGCGACGCCCGCGACCTGGGCGCCGGCCCGCCGGATCAGCTCCAGCGAGGCCTCGGCGGTGCCGCCGGTGGCAAGGACGTCGTCGATGACCATGATCCGGTCACCGGCGTCGAGGTCCTCGGCGTGGATCTCGATCTCCGCGCTGCCGTACTCCAGCTCGTAGGACTGGCTCAGCGTGGCCCCGGGGAGCTTCCCGGCCTTGCGGACCGGGATGAAGCCGATGCCCGCCCGGACCGCGACGGGCGCGGCCAGGATGAAGCCGCGGGCCTCCAGGCCGACGATCTTCGTGGCGCCGTGCCGTACGCACAGCTCCGCGAGGGCGTCGGTGAGCGCCGTGAAGGCCACCGGGTCCGCGAGCAGCGGGGTGATGTCCTTGAACGTCACGCCCGGCTTCGGGTAGTCCGCGACATCGCGGATCCGGCTGAGCAGCAGCTCCCTGGTGGATTCGGTGGTGCTCGTCATCGCTCAGCGCTTCCCGGGGGTGCGGTGCGACCGGGGGCGGCCGATCGCCGTGCCCGCCGTCTCGGCGCTGTCCAGCGCGTCCTGGGGGCCGTCGTCGTCGGGGGACTCGCCCTTGGCGGCCGCGGCGGCCCGCTTGGCCAGGACCCGCTTCTTCAGAGCCTTCATCTGCGGGTCGCGTTCCTTGAGGTCGGCGACGAGCGGCGTGGCGATGAAGATCGAGGAGTAGGCGCCGGCGGCGAGACCGACGAACAGCGACAGCGAGATGTCGTTCAGCATGCCCGCGCCGAGGACGCCGCCGCCGATGAACAGCAGACCGGCCACCGGCAGGAGCGCCACCACGGTGGTGTTGATGGAGCGGACCAGGGTGCTGTTGATCGACCGGTTGGCGATCTCGCTGTACGTGTAGCGGGTCTGCTTGGTGATGTCCTTCTGGCCCTCCTTGAGGCTGTCGAAGACCACCACCGTGTCGTACAGGGAGTAACCGAGAATGGTCAGCAGACCGATCACCGTGCCCGGGGTGACCTCGAAGCCGACCAGGGCGTAGACGCCGACCGTGATGGTGATGTCGTGGATCAGCGCGATGAGGGCGGCGACGGCCATCCGCCACTCGAAGGCGATGGCCAGATAGATCACCACCAGGATCATGAAGACCCCGAGGCCGGTCCACGCCTTGTTGGCGATCTGCTCGCCCCAGCTGGGGCCGACCAGGTCCGCGTTGATGTCGTTGGCCGGGATGCCGAGCTCGTCGGAGAGGGTCTCCTTGATCTCGTTGGCCTTGGCGGTGTCGACCTCGGTGATCTGGATGCGCAGACCGCCGTTGCCGAGCTCCTGGACGATGGCCTGGTGCCCGGAGGCCTCGGTCGCCACGTCCGTGGCCTGGGAGGTCGAGATCTGGGCCTTGGTGTCGGTCGTGAAGACCGCGCCGCCCTTGAACTCGATACCCATGCGGAGGCCGCCGACCGCCACGCCGATGATGGCCGTGATGGTGATCAGTATCGAGATGCCGTACCAGATCTTGCGGTTGCGGATGAAGTCGTAGCCGACCTCGCCGCGGTAGAGCCGGGCGCCGAGATTGCCGAGTCGCGACATCTCACGCCTCCTTCGGTTCGGTGGGGGCGTTGACACGGCGCGAGCGGCGCAACGGCGGCTGGGCGCCGAGCCGCTTCGGGTCCAGCCCGGACCACGGACCGCCCTTGGAGAAGAACTTCGTCCGGCCCATGAGCGTCATCAGGGGCTTGGTGAAGAGGAACACCACGACGACGTCGAGCAGTGTGGTGAGGCCGAGCGTGAAGGCGAAGCCCTGCACCTTGCCGACGGTGACGATGAAGAGCACCGCGGCGGCCAGGAACGACACGAAGTCGGAGACCAGGATGGTGCGCCGGGCGCGCGGCCAGGCGCGCTCGATGGCCGGACGGAGCGTGCGTCCTTCGCGGATCTCGTCTCTGACGCGTTCGAAGTAGACGATGAAGGAGTCCGCTGTGATGCCGATGGCGACGATGGCGCCGCAGACCGCCGGCAGGTTCAGCGCGAAGCCGATGGCCGGGCCCAGCAAGGACATGATCGCGTACGTCAGGATGCCGGAGACCAGCAGGCTGAGCAGCGCGATGAACGCGAGGCCCCGGTAGTAGACGACCAGGTAGATGATGACCAGCGCCAGACCGATCGCACCGGCGATCAGGCCCGCCTGGAGCTGCTCGCTGCCGAGCGCCGCGGTCACCGTGGTGACGCTGACCTCCTTGAAGGTCAGCGGCAGCGCACCGTAGGACAGGATGTTGCCGAGGTCCTCGGCCGACTGCTGGGTGAAGCTGCCGGAGATCTGGGCGTTCTTGCTGAGCGCGGTGCGCACCGAGGGAGCGGAGACGACCTCGCCGTCGAGGACGATCGCGAACTGGTTCATCGGCGGCTGCTGCTGCGAGAGCCGGCTGGTGATCGTCTGGAACTTCTTCGCGCCCTTGGAGGTGAACTCCATCGACACGATCCACTCGCCGGACTGCTGGTCGATGGCCGCCTTGGCGTCGTCGACGTCGCTGCCGGAGACCTCGGCCGGGCCGAGCACGTACTTCTCGTAGCTGCCCGGGACGTTCGAGCCGCAGGCGACGATCGAGTCGGTGGGCTTGGCGTTCTGGCCCGCCTCCGTGCGCTGCTTGGGGTCGGTGCAGTCGAGCTTGGCGAACTCCTCCTGGAGCTTGGCCGTGGCCGGGTCCACGGAGGGCGAGGCCTCGGGGGAATCGGACGGCTTCGGCTTGTCGGAGGCGCCGGGGGTCGGGTCGTCCTTGGTCAGGGCGCCGGTGACCGCGCGGCCCTGGGTGGTGGCGCTCGGCGAGGGGGTGGCCTCCGTGCCGGTGGCCTCCTCGCCCTCGGGCTTGTCCTCGCCCTTGGCCTTGTCCTCACCCTCGGCGGACTCGCCGGGCTTCGGGGTGGCGCTGCCGGAGGGGGTCGCCGAGCCGGAGGGCTTGGGCGCCTCGGGGCCGCTCGCCTGCACCGTCAGAACAGGCCGGAAGTAGAGCTGGGCGGTGGTGCCGACCTGCTCCTGGGCCTGCTTGGAGTTCGTCCCCTTGGGGATGTTGACGATGATGTTCTCGCGGCCCTGGGTCTGAACCTCGGCCTCGGAGACGCCCAGACCGTTGACACGCCGCTCGATGATCCCGACCGCGGTGTCCATGTTGGTCTGGTTGATCGCGTTCGGCTTGCCGGGCTGGTTCTGCGCTTCCAGCGTGATCGACGTCCCGCCGGCCAGGTCGATGCCCAGCCTGGGCGTGGTGTGCCCGGACAGGAACAACCCGCCGGTGAGCGCGACCATGGCGATGAGGATCAGAGCCAGGGCACGCCCCGGCCTGCCCTGACCGCCGGACGGCCCTCGGCCCTTCTTGGGTGCTGCCACCTTCTCGTTTCTCCCTGTCCAACCGCCCCGCGCCGGGTACGCGCCCGAGCGGCCACGAAGTGTAGTGGGGACCCTGCCCCCCGCAGACGACCGCACGGTCCCGGGGACGCCGCGCGCCGGTGGGCGCGCGACGTCCCCGGGATCGTGAAACTACTTGGAGTCGGCCTCGCCGTCGGTCTTGCCCTCGCCCTTGGCGTCCTTGACGTCCTTGGCCGCGGCCTCCTTGGCGGCCGCGTCCTCGGTCTCGGCGTCGTCGGCCGCGTCGTCCTTGCCCAGGTCGATCTTGGCGACCTCGGCGGCGTCGGACTCACCGGTCAGCGAGGAGGCGTCGTCGGGAACGACCGTCCCGTCCGCGTCCAGCTCCTGGTCGTCGCCGTGCACGATGCGGTTGTACTCCGCGTCGTCCAGGACGGCGCCGATGGCGTTCTTCGCGTAGATGGCGTGCACGCCGGGGGCGACCTCGAGGAGAACGGTGTCGTCGTGGACTTCCTTGACGGTCGCGTACATGCCCCCGATCGTCCGGACGCCGGTACCGGGCTGCATGTCGTTGCGCATCTGCGCGGCGGCCGCCTGCTTCTTCTTGGCGGAGCGGGTCATCAGGAACATGGCCCCGATGAGCACGATGAAGGGGAGGAGAGTCAAGAGATCCACGGGACGGGAATTCCTTCGCACGACCGCGCTGGAATGCGGCCTGTATATACGGGGGTGGGTACACCGACCGGTAAGGGCGGCATCGGCGGAGTCTAAGCGAGTCCGCATCGATGGAACAACGCCCAGCATGACACCGGGGTTCCTGTACACGCGAACCTGTGACGCATCACGCCCCGAACAGACCCTGTTGTCCCTTTGCTCCGTGCTGCGGCGGGACGAGCCCCAGATGCGCCCAGGCCGCGGGGGTGGCGACCCGGCCGCGCGGGGTCCTGGCCAGCAGTCCTTCCCGTACGAGGAAGGGCTCGGCGACCTCCTCGACGGTCTCCCGCTCCTCCCCCACGGCGACCGCCAGGGTGGACAGGCCCACCGGCCCGCCGCCGAAGAGCTTCAGCAACGCGCCGAGGACCGCACGGTCCAGCCGATCGAGTCCGCGGGCGTCAACCTCGTACACCTTGAGGGCCGCCGCGGCGATCTCCCGGTCGATCGTTCCCTCCGCCTTGACCTGGGCGTAGTCGCGGACGCGGCGCAGCAGGCGGTTGGCGATACGGGGGGTGCCCCGGGAACGTCCGGCGATCTCGGCGGCGCCCTCCGCGTCGATGACGACGTCGAGGAGGCGGGCGGAGCGGTGGATGACGCGCTCCAGCTCGGCGGGGGCGTAGAACTCCATGTGCCCGGTGAAGCCGAAGCGGTCGCGCAGCGGGGGCGGCAGCAGCCCGGCCCGGGTGGTGGCCCCGACCAGGGTGAAGGGGGGCAGCTCCAGCGGGATCGCGGTGGCGCCGGGGCCCTTGCCGACGATGACGTCGACGCGGAAGTCCTCCATCGCCATGTAGAGCATCTCCTCGGCGGGCCGGGACATGCGGTGGATCTCGTCGAGGAAGAGGACCTCGCCCTCCTGGAGGGAGGAGAGGATCGCCGCGAGGTCGCCGGCGTGCTGGATGGCGGGGCCCGAGGTGATCCTGATCGGGGCGTTCATCTCGGCGGCGATGATCATCGAAAGGGTGGTCTTGCCGAGGCCGGGGGCGCCGGAGAGCAGCACATGGTCTGCGGTGGCGCCGCGGGCGAGGGCGGCCTTGAGGACCAGGTCGAGCTGTTCGCGGACCTTCTCCTGGCCGACGAACTCCTCCAGGTCCTTGGGGCGCAGGGCCGCCTCGACCGCGGTGTCCTCGCCGTCGAGATGGCCGGCGTCGACCAGCCGGTCGTCGAGGACCGGGCCGGTCGGCTCGTCGGTCTCGGGTCCGGTCTCGTCCCAGTTCATCAAGGGCCTCTTCGGTGGTTCGGTGCCGGTCAGCGGGCGCGGTTGAGAGTCTGCAGGGCGGCCCGCAGCAGCTGCGGCACGGGGGGTGCGGAGCCCTCGGCGACGGCGGCCTCGGCCTGCGGTGCGACGGCGTCGACCGCCTCGTCGGCCTCGCGGCTCGCGTAGCCGAGGCCGATCAGCGCGGCCTGGAGCTGATCGCGCCAACCGGAGGTCACGGGGGTGCCGATGCCCTGCTGGCCGATGTGCGCGCCGACCGGTTCGCCGAGCCGGTCCTTGAGCTCCAGGAGCAGCTTCTGGGCGCCCTTCTTCCCGATGCCGGAGACGGCGGTGAGGGCCTTCTCGTCGCCGGTGGAGACCGCGAGGCGCAGGGCGTCGGGGCTGTGGGTGGCGAGCATCGCCTGGGCGAGGCGGGGGCCGACGCCGCTGGCGGTCTGGAGCAGCTCGAACACCTGCCGCTCGTCGTCGTCCGCGAAGCCGTACAGCGTGAGGGAGTCCTCGCGGACGACCAGCGAGGTGGCGAGCTTGGCCTCCTTGCCGACGCGCAGGCCGGCGAGGGTGTGCGGGGTGCACTGGACGGCCATGCCGATGCCGCCGACCTCGATGACGGCCGTGGTCGGGGCGAGGGCGGCCACCGGGCCGGAGACGAAGGCGATCATGCGGTGCGGCCTTTCAGCGTGCGGGACGTGCCGGTCATGCGCGGGGCACCGGGCGTACGGGAGGTGCCGGGCGCGGCCTGCGGGCGGTGCGCGGCGACCGCCTGCTGGAGGCGGTTCTGCGCGGGCGCCCGCCAGATGTGGCAGATGGCGAGCGCGAGGGCGTCGGCGGCGTCGGCGGGCTTGGGCGGTGCGTCCAGCCGCAGCAGCCGGGTCACCATCGCGCCGACCTGGGCCTTGTCGGCACGCCCGGATCCGGTGACGGCCGCCTTGACCTCACTGGGGGTGTGCAGGGCGACCGGGATGCCGCGGCGGGCGGCGCAGAGCATGGCGATGGCGCTGGCCTGGGCGGTGCCCATCACCGTACGGACGTTGTGCTGGGCGAAGACACGCTCGACGGCCACATGGCCCGGGGAGTGTTCGTCGAGCCACTGCTCGATGCCGCGCTCGATGGCGACGAGCCGGTCGCCGAGCTCCGCGTCGGCCGGGGTGCGTACGACGCCGACGCCGAGCATGGTCAGCGGGCGGCCCGCGACCCCTTCGACCACGCCGACGCCGCACCGGGTCAGCCCCGGGTCGACACCCAGAACCCGCATGGAGCCCCCCTGTCCTCGACGCTCGCCGCGCCCGCTCGATCATCTGTTCCCGCAGGCTATCGGCTCGCACTGACAAACCGTCGTAACCACAGGACGACGGGCCGACGGGGAGTGCCCCGTCGGCCCGTCGTGTGAAGCCGTGCCGGCCGTGCCGTCAGGCGTCGACCTTCTCCATGACCTCGTCGGACACGTCGAAGTTGGCGAAGACGTTCTGCACGTCGTCGCTGTCCTCCAGCGCGTCGATGAGTTTGAAGATCTTGCGGGCGCCCTCTTCGTCCAGCTCGACCTGCATGGTCGGCAGGAAGTTGGCCTCGGCGGAGTCGTAGTCGATGCCCGCCTCCTGGAGCGCGGTGCGCACCGCGACCATGTCGGTGGCCTCGCTGACCACCTCGAAGGTCTCGCCGAGGTCGTTGACCTCCTCGGCGCCCGCGTCGAGGACCGCGCCGAGGACGTCGTCCTCGCCGAGCTCGCCCTTGGGCACGATCACGACGCCCTTGCGGTTGAACAGGTACGAGACGGAACCCGGGTCGGCCATCGAGCCGCCGTTGCGGGTCATCGCGACACGTACGTCGGAAGCGGCGCGGTTGCGGTTGTCGGTGAGGCACTCGATGAGCACCGCGACACCGTTGGGGCCGTAACCCTCGTACATGATCGTCTCGTAGTCGGCGCCGCCCGCTTCGAGACCGCCGCCGCGCTTGACCGCGGAGTCGATGTTCTTGTTCGGGACGGAGCTCTTCTTCGCCTTCTGGATGGCGTCGACGAGCGTGGGGTTGCCGTCGGGGTCCACGCCGCCGGAACGCGCCGCGACCTCGATGTTCTTGATCAGCTTCGCGAAGAGCTTGCCGCGCTTGGCGTCAATCACGGCCTTCTTGTGCTTCGTCGTAGCCCATTTAGAGTGGCCGGACATCTGCCTTCTCCTTCGCGTCACCAAAATCGAGTCGAACCCGAGAGATCCTACCGGGGTCCGCTCAGTTCACTGCGCGCACCATGTCCACGAACAGAGCATGTACGCGATGATCGCCGGTCAGTTCGGGATGGAACGAGGTGGCGAGGACGTTTTTCTGCCGCACGGCCACGATGTGCCCGCCGTGCTCGGCGATGACCTCGGCCTCGGCCCCGACGGACTCGACCCAGGGCGCGCGGATGAACACACCGTCCACCGGGCCGCCCTCGACGCCGTCGACCTCGACCGCGGCCTCGAACGACTCGTTCTGCCGGCCGAAGGCGTTGCGCCGTACGATCATGTCGATGCCGCCGACGGTCTCCTGGCCGGAGCGCGGGTCGAGGATCTTCTCGGCCAGCAGGATCATTCCGGCGCAGGTGCCGTAGACCGGCATGCCGGCCCTGACCCGCTCGCGCAGCGGCTCCATCATGCCGAAGAGCACGGCCAGCTTGGACATGGTGGTGGACTCGCCGCCCGGGATGACCAGGCCGTCGACCTCGGCGAGCTCCTCGGGGCGTCGGACCGGCCTGGCCACGGCGTCCGCCGAGGCCAGGGCGATCAGATGCTCCCGTACGTCGCCCTGGAGTGCGAGGACGCCGATCAGGGGGGTGTCGCTCATCAGTGGTTACCAGCCGCGGTTGGCGTAGCGCTCGGACTCGGGCAGCGTGTCGCAGTTGATGCCGACCATGGCCTCGCCCAGGTTGCGGGAGGCGTCCGCGATGACCTTCGGGTCGTCGTAGAAGGTGGTGGCCTTCACGATGGCGGCGGCGCGCTTGGCCGGGTCGCCGGACTTGAAGATGCCGGAGCCGACGAAGACGCCCTCGGCGCCGAGCTGGCGCATCAGCGCGGCGTCGGCCGGGGTGGCTACGCCACCGGCGGAGAACAGCACGACCGGCAGCTTGCCGAGCTCGGCGACCTCCTTGACCAGCTCGTACGGGGCGCGGAGGTCCTTGGCGGCGGCGTACAGCTCGTTGTTGTCGAAGCCGCGCAGGCGGGCGATCTCGTTCTTGATCTGGCGCAGGTGGCGGACGGCCTCGACGACGTTGCCGGTGCCGGCCTCGCCCTTCGAGCGGATCATGGCCGCGCCCTCGGCGATCCGGCGCAGGGCCTCGCCGAGGTTGGTGGCGCCGCAGACGAAGGGGGTGGTGAAGGCGAACTTGTCGCTGTGGTTGACCTCGTCGGCCGGGGTGAGGACCTCGGACTCGTCGATGTAGTCGACGCCGAGGGACTGGAGCACCTGGGCCTCGACGAAGTGGCCGATGCGGGACTTGGCCATGACGGGGATGGAGACGGCCCCGATGATCTCCTCGATCATGTTGGGGTCGGACATCCGGGCCACGCCGCCGTCCTTGCGGATGTCGGCGGGGACCCGCTCCAGGGCCATGACGGCCACGGCGCCCGCGTCCTCGGCGATCTTCGCCTGCTCGGCGTCGACGACGTCCATGATCACGCCGCCCTTGAGCTGCTCGGCCATGCCGCGCTTGACGCGGGCGGTGCCGGTGGCGGGGTACTCGGCGGACTGCGGGGTGCTGGGAAGCGTGGACACGGGACCTCACTCGGTGAAAGACGCTGGATGCTGCATCGCCGAGCAAACGCTGCGGGACCAGTCCACAGCAAGGGCCAATGGTCAGGCCGTGGATCGTTTTGGCCCTGAATCGTTCGCCGGCCCAGAGGCTGTGCCCTGAATCGTTCCCCGGCCCGGAGGCTGTCGGGTGCCGGGGCCCGCTTCTCAGGTGCCGGGGCGGTCCGCGAGGGCCACCGGCGGGGCGTCGTCCATCTCGAAGGCGAGCGGGAAGGGCGCGTGCCCGGCGAGCCGGAAGAGCCGGACGGTACGGTGCCGGCGCAGGGCGCGGGCGGCGCGCACGGCGTCGTTGTGGAAGCGCCGGGCCATGGGTACGCGGCGTACGGCGGCGGCCAGTTCGGTGGCGGCCTCCTCGCCGCCGGGGATCTCCTTCACCGCGTCGACCTGGGCCGGTTCGCCGAAGACGGCGCGCAGGGCGGTGCTCAGTTCGCTCTCGGCGACCTCGCGGTGGTCCTCCTCGGACTGCCGGGCGGCGTGCGCGGCCTCGTACAGGACGATCGAGGCGGCCGGGTCCAGGACGCCGGAGGTGGCCAGCTCCTGGGTGACCGAGGCGCGGCGCAGCAGTTGGGCGTCGAGGGCGGCGCGGGCGGCGTCGATCCGGGAGTGCAGGCGGTCGAGCCGGCCGGCGGTCCAACTGAGGTACACGCCGATCGCGACGACGGCGAGGACGATCCAGACGATGAGGGTTACGGTCACGGGCCCACACGCTACCGTCGCGCGGGGGCGCCGAACGCATCCCCCTGAACGGAAGGCTCCCGTTCAGGACCGCCGGACGCCCCGGGGGCTCAGTCCCGCGCGAGGCCGAACCGGGCCCGCAGCCCCGAGCGTTCGTCCGCCGCGACCGAGGCGGCCCCGTCGGCCACCGTCTCGTACACCGCGAGGATGTCGGCCCCCACCGTCGCCCAGTCGAAGCGCCGCACGTGCGCCTCGCCGCGCTCGCGCAGTCCGGCCCGGCGCTCCGCGTCGCCCAGCAGCCGGATCGCGGCGGCGGCCAGCGCGTCGGCGTCCTCGTTGGCGAACAGGTCGCCCGCCGCACCCTGGTCCAGGACCTGCGCGAAGGCGTCCAGGTCGCTCGCGAGGACCGGTGCTCCGGCCGACAACGCCTCGACCAGGATGATGCCGAAGCTCTCGCCGCCGGTGTTGGGGGCCACGTACACATCGACGCTGCGCAGCAGCCGGGCCTTGTCCTCGTCGCTGACCATGCCGAGGAACTCGACGCGCTCGCGCAGCTCCTTCGGCAGCGAGGCCACCGCCTCCTCCTCGTCGCCGCGCCCGGCGACCAGCAGCCGGGCCCCGGGGCGGGCGGCGAGGATCGCGGGCAGCGCCTTCATCAGGACGGGCAGGCCCTTGCGGGGTTCGTCGATGCGGCCGATGAAGCCGAGGGTCTGGCCCTGCCATTCGGCCTTCGGCTCGGCCTTGGCGAAGAAGCCGACGTCGACGCCGTTCGGGATGACGACGGCGTCCCCGCCGAGGTGCTCGACCAGCGTGCGCCGGGCGTACTCGCTGACCGCGATCCGCGCGCTGATCTTCTCCAGCGCGGGCTGGAGGATCGGGTACGCGGCGATCATCGCCCGGGAGCGCGGGTTGGAGGTGTGGAAGGTGGCCACGATCGGGCCCTGCGCCGCCCAGCAGGCCAGCAGGCCCAGCGACGGGGAGGTCGGCTCGTGGATGTGGATCACGTCGAACGTGCCGTCGTGCAGCCAGCGCCGCACCCGGGCCGCCGACAGGAAGCCGAAGTTCAGCCGGGCGACGGAGCCGTTGTACGGGACCGGGACGGCCCGGCCCGCGGAGACGACGTAGGGAGGCAGCGGTGTCTCGTCGTCGGCGGGGGCCAGCACGGAGACCTCGTGGCCGAGCCGGATCAGATGTTCGGCGAGGTCCCGGATGTGGAACTGCACGCCGCCCGGTACGTCCCAGGAGTACGGGCAGACGATGCCGATCTTCACGTGGGTTCCCCCCGGGGGTCCAGATCGTCCAGCCAGAGCCGCTGGAGCATGTGCCAGTCCTCCGGGTGCTCGGCGATGCCGCCGGCGAAGGCGTCGGCCAGGGCCTGGGTCATGGCGGCGGTCTTCTCGGCGCGGGTGCCCTCCTGCGGCATCTCGACCGCCGGATGGATGCGCGCGCGCATCACCGGCCCGTCGTACCAGAGGGTCACCGGCAGCAACTTCGCACCCGTCTGCTGGGCGAGCAGCGCCGGGCCCGCGGGCATCCGTGCGGTGGCGCCGAAGAACGACACCTCGACGCCGGACGCGGACAGGTCCCGGTCGGCCACCAGGCAGATCAGGCCGCCCGCGCGCAGCCGCCGGGCCAGGGTGCCGAAGGCGGACCCGCCGCTGTGCGGCAGGACCTCCATGCCCAGGCCCTCGCGGTAGGCGACGAACCGGTCGTAGAGCGTCGCCGGCTCCAGCCGTTCGGCGACGGTGGTGAAGGGGACCTTCAGATCGGTGGTGACCCAGGCGCCGGCATGGTCCCAGTTGCCCAGGTGCGGCAGGGCGACGATCACGCCGTTCCCGGCGTCCAGTCCGTCGGTCAGATGGTGGACGTCGGCGACGTCGATGCCGGCCTTGATGCGCTCCGGGCTCCAGGTCGGCAGCCGGAACGACTCCATCCAGTAGCGCATGTAGGAGCGCATCCCGGCCCGGGACAGCTCGGCCAGCCGCTCCGGGCCCGCGTCGGGGACGACCCGGGCGAGGTTCGACTCCAGGCGCAGCACGCTCTTGCCGCGCCGCTTCCACGTCTGGTCGGCGATGGTGCGGAAGAGGCGGGCGGCGGCGGGCTCGGGCAGCTTCTTGACGGCGCCCCAGCCCAGTCCGTACAGCCCGTCGGTGATCCGGCCCTTCAGGTCGGACGCGCCGGCGCTCACCGGTCGGCCTCGCTCCCCTGGCCGGCGGAACCGGCGGCGGAGGCGTCCGCCCCGGCCTGTCCCCCGGCGGCGGCCTCCGCGGCGTCCGCCTCGGCGGATTCGCGGCGTACGGTCACCACGCGCTGGATCAGCGTCACGAGGCTGCCCGCGGCGACGATCCACAGCGCGATCGGCAGCAGGACGTCGATACCGGGGACGCCGAACTTGTGCAGTCCGGCGAGGCCGGCGGCGACCAGCGAGATGACCAGGCGTTCGGCGCGCTCCACGAGGCCGTTGACCGCGACCGGCAGGCCGATCGACTCGCCGCGCGCCTTGGTGTACGAGACCACCTGGCCGCTGGCCAGGCAGAAGATCGCGACGGCGCACAGGATGTTGTCGTCACCGCTGCCCGCGTACCAGAGGGCGAAGCCGGCGAAGATCGCCCCGTCGGCGACCCGGTCCAGCGTCGAGTCGAGGAACGCGCCCCACCGGCTGGAGATCCCGGCCTGCCGCGCCATGTTGCCGTCGACGAGGTCGGAGAAGACGAAGATCGTGATGACGATCGTGCCCCAGAAGAACTCCCCCATCGGGAAAAAGACCAGCGCACCTGCCATCACTCCGGCCGTGCCGATGAGAGTGACCGCGTCGGGGCTGACCCCGAGGCGGAGCAGCAGAGCGGCGAACGGTGTGAGGACACGCGTGAAGAATGCACGCGCGTACTTGTTCAGCATGGCCTTCCCGAGGGTTCGGTTCGCCGGACGGCCCCTACGGCCACCGGCTGGCCCATCGTAGTCACCACCGGTGCCTTCCACCGGACGGGCACCCGCCGCCGGGTGTCACACCGGCTCCCGCCCCGGCCCCGCGGCGCCCGTGCGCGACGTATGGACGGGGCCCCGCTCCGGTGCCAAGCTCGAAGGACCGCGGGCGTCGCCGAAGCCGCCGCGGCGGCCTCCCCGTGCCCGTGACCACCGCTGCTCCGCGCGCGGTCGCCCTCCCCCGCACCGCGCCACCGACCGGGAGGCACGCACCATGGGCGACAAGGCACACGCACATTCCGGGGCCGCCGGAGGAGTACCGACGGCCGACCACCCCGCCGCCGTACGGAACGTGGTGCTGGTCGGCCCCAGCGGTTCGGGCAAGACCACGCTGGTCGAGGCGCTGGCGCTGACGGCGGGAGCCGTGAACCGGGCCGGGCGGGTCGAGGACGGGGCGACCGTCTCCGACTACGACGAGATCGAGCAGCGCCGACGGCGTTCCGTGCAGCTCTCGCTGGTTCCGGTGGCCTGGGACGGCTGCAAGATCAATCTGCTGGACACCCCCGGCTACGCGGACTTCGTCGGGGAGCTGCGGGCCGGTCTGCGGGCGGCGGACGCGGCCCTCTTCGTCGTCTCGGCGGCCCAGGACGCCTCGTCCGTGGCCGCGACCACCCGGGCCGCGTGGGAGGAGTGCGCGCTCGTCGGCATGCCGCGCGCGATCGTCGTCACGCATCTGGACACCGCCCGCACCTCCTACCGGGAGATGAACCGGATCTGCGCCGAGGCCTTCGGGGGCGACGACCCCGATGCCGTACTGCCGCTGTACCTGCCGGTGCTGGGGCCCGAGGGCGCCGACGGACACGCCCCGCTGACCGGGCTCACCGGGCTGCTGAGCCGGCGGATCCTCGACTACTCCTCGGGGGAACGCGCGGAGCTGCCGCCCGCGCCCGACCAGGAGGAGCCGCTGCGGGAGGCCCGGGAGCGGCTGATCGAGGGGATCATCGCCGAGAGCGAGGACGAGTCCCTGATGGACCGTTATCTCGACGGCGAGGACATCGACGTCGCCACCCTGATCGGCGATCTGGAACGGGCCGTCGCCCGGGGCTCCTTCCACCCCGTCCTCACCGCCGCCCCGGCGGCCGAGGGCGCCCGCCAGGGCATCGGCACGGTGGAGCTGCTGGAGCTGATCACGCGCGGCTTCCCGACCCCGCTGGAGCGCACCCCGCCCACCGTCACCACTCCCTCGGGCGAGCCGCGGCCCGCGCCGGTCTGCGATCCCGGGGGCCCGTTGGTGGCCGAGGTGGTCAAGACGGCCTCCGACCCGTACGTGGGGCGGGTCTCGCTGGTCCGCGTCTTCTCCGGCACCCTGCGCCCCGACGACTCCGTGCATCTGTGCGGCCACGGCCTCACCGCGACGGGCCACGCGCCGCGCCCCTGCCATGAGGCGGAGATCCGGGTCGGGGCCCTCACCTCGCCGTTCGGCCGCCGGCAGCACGCCCTGGGCCGGTGCGTCGCGGGCGATCTGGCGTGTGTGGCCCGGCTCGGCGAGGCGGAGACCGGCGACACGCTCTCCCCGGCCGACGACCCGGTCCTGATCGAGCCCTGGACGACGCCCGATCCGCTGCTCCCGCTGGCCGTACGGGCGCACGGCAAGGCGGACGAGGACAAGCTGTCGCAGGGCCTGGCCCGGCTGGTCGCCGAGGACCCCACGCTGCGCCTGGAACAGAACCCGGACACCGGTCAGGTCGTCCTGTGGTGCCTGGGCGAGGCCCATCAGGAGGTCGCGCTGGAGCGGCTGCGCAGCCGGTACGGCGTCCAGGTCGACGCCGAGCCGCACCGGGTGCCGCTGCGCGAGACGTTCGCGGGCCGGGCGGCCGGGCGCGGACGGCATGTCAAGCAGTCGGGCGGGCACGGGCAGTTCGCGATCTGCGAGATCGAGGTGGAGCCGCTGCCGCCGGGCTCCGGCATCGAGTTCGTCGACAAGGTCGTCGGCGGTTCGGTGCCGCGCCAGTTCATCGGCTCGGTGGAGAAGGGCGTGCGGGCCCAGGCCGCCCGGGGGCTGGCGGCCGGGCACCCGCTGGTCGACGTACGGGTCACGCTGCTGGACGGCAAGGCGCACTCGGTGGACTCCTCGGACGCCGCCTTCCAGACCGCCGGGGCGCTCGCACTGCGGGAGGCCGCGTCCGACGCCCGTATCCAGCTCCTGGAGCCGGTCTGCGAGGTGAGCGTCCTGGTTCCGGACGACTACGTGGGCCCGGTGATGAGCGATCTGTCGGGGCGGCGGGGCCGGGTCGTGGGCACCGAGCAGAGTCCGGGTGGGCGCACCCTCGTACGGGCCGAGGTGCCGGAGATCGAGGTCGGCCGGTACGCGGTGGACCTGCGCTCCCTGTCGCACGGCACCGGCCGCTTCGACCGCGCCTACGCCCGGCACGAGGCGATGCCGCCGCAGGTCGCCGACCGGGTCCGCGCGGGGCGGGCCGACGGATCACCCGGCGCGTGACCGGCGCACTGTCGCACACGCCGTCCGCGTCCACGCCGGTGACCGGTGGTGGTGTGATCCGGACGATACGCTGTGGTCGCAGCTCAGAAGGTATGCCGCGTACGGTAGTTGGGCACACCGCAGGAGCAGACGTGCGGCGAGTGGGGGCGACAGGTGGCCAACGACGGATTCGACTTCTCACCCGGGGCCCAGATCCCGATCCAGGGCTCGGGCGGCCAGACCGTGGCGACCAACGCCCTGGCCTCGGCGGCGTATCGGGACAGTCCGGTGGAGACGATCCTCGACGCCAACAGCGAGTGGCACAAATCGGAAGTGAAGCCGGGCTCCTCCAAGCTCTTCAAGTCCGACTACTTCAAACCGAATCTCGGTGAGGCGTTCGCCCGTGCCGTCCAGGAGCGCATGCTCGGCGGCGCCCGCAAGGCGCTCATCCAGTCCTTCGGCACGGACCCGCAGACCGTGGTGGAGCACTGTCTGTCGGCGAACAACCTGCGCAAGGCCCGGGACACCCGGCTCACCCTGGTGACCGTGGTGTTCGGCGTCCTGTTCCTGCCCGGCATGCTGGCCTGGGTGATCGCCTTCCGGATCCGGGACGCGCTCAACAAGTCCAAGGACACGGCGTTCCGCGCGGTCGGCACGGTGCTGCTGGCCGCCTTCGGCATCGGCGCGGTGGTCCTGATGGTCAAGCTCCCCCTGGACGGGCTGCTCGCGCTCTACGTCCGGGGCGCGCTCGTCGCCCCGGTGATCGGCTGGCTGATCGCCAAGCGGATCGCGGAGACCTCGGCCAAGGACATGCGGGCCCGCTGGGACGGGCTGCTCTCCGGCACCGGGGTGATCGCGAAGATCCCCGAGGCGGTGCCGAAGAACCCCAACGAGACCGCGCGCGAGGCCCTGCGCCAGGGTCTGGAGAAGCTGTCGGCCGAGCAGCAGTCGAACGCCGTGTTCTACGCCGGCCCCAAGGGCGTCCTCGGGATGGGCACCCGCTGGGGCAGCTGGCAGCTGGCGGAGGAGCTGCTGCCCAAGGACCCGACGAAGGAGATCCACCAGTTCCGCAGCTGGGACCTGATCCGGATCATCCACGACCAGTTGAAGATGCTGGAGCGCGGGCCGCTGAACACCGGCGGCTTCCCGAAGCCGTCCGTGAAGCACTGGATCGTCTCGCCCATCGGGGAGAACGCCGACTCCGTCACGCGCCCGGAGGGGGAGGACGTCGCCACCTTCCAGGTGAAGCCCCACGAGATACAGCGGATCTGCAACCACCAGCAGTTCGGCAGCGGCGACCGGCACTATCTGGGCGTCCAGTTCACCCTGTGGGACGGCCAGCTGGTGATCACCATGATGATCACGGTCACCGTCCTCCACGAGACCCTGCGCATCGAGGTCACGGGCCATGCGCTGGGGCCCGTGCACAGCCTGTTCCTGACCAAGCCGGCCGCGAAGACGAAGACGGTCAACAAGACGGTCCGCTTCTGGGAGACCCGGGACGTCCAGCTGGCCCTGGTGGACGCCAAGGAGGTCGTCCGGCTCGCGCTGCGGGCCCCGCTCACCTGGTATCCGCCGCTGCTGGACTACCTGGGCGGGAAGATAGTGCTGCCCGAGCCGTTCGGGCTGCGGCACGCGTGGGCGGCCAAGCCGTGGAACCACCGCTTCATGGCGGACGACGCGATGCGGGCCGCCACCCCGGTGCTGCGGGCGGTCCATACGGCGGCGATGCGCGTCCTCGCGGAGAACGGCGTCGACACGGAGCGCTTCGACAACCGCTCGATGATACTGAGCGGCCTCGTCCAGGACCCGGCCCCGCGCAAGGCCGACGTCTACGACGCGTAGGCACGGCGTCGTACGGAGAGGGCCCCCACCGAGGTGGGGGCCCTCTTCTCGACGTACTAGACGGCGGCGGGCCAGGCCTCGGCCAGCATCGCCCGGGTGTCGCCCAGCAGCTGGGGCAGCACCTTGGTGTGGCCGATGACCGGCATGAAGTTGGTGTCGCCGCCCCAGCGCGGCACCAGGTGCTGGTGCAGATGCGCGGCGATCCCGGCGCCGGCCACCGAGCCCTGGTTCATGCCGATGTTGAAGCCGTGCGCCCCGGAGGCCGCCCGCAGCGCGACCATCGCCCGCTTGGTGAAGTCCGCCAGCTCCGCCGTCTCCGGCCCGTCCAGCTCGGTGTAGTCGGCCACATGACGGTAGGGGACGACCATGAGGTGGCCGCCGTTGTACGGGTAGAGGTTCAGCACCGCGTAGACGTGCTCCCCGCGTGCCACGACGAGCCCGTCCTCGTCGGATTTCGCGGGAATCGAACAGAACGGACAGCCGTCCTCGGCACCCGGGCCGGTCGGCTTGTCCTGACCCTGGATGTACGCCATCCGATGGGGCGTCCACAGACGCTGAAACGCGTCGGGCGTCCCCACGCCGATCTGCTGCTCCGGCTCACTCGTCATGCCGATCAGCATATTGCGTCACCCGTGCGGAGCGTGTCGCCGGGGGCGCACCGCACGGCCGCCCACGATGCTGAGGCGATGACCGACCGACCCGCGGCCGAGCCGCCGGCCCGGCTGACCCGCTGGGAGCAGCGCACCGAGGTTCCGCTCTTCGTCGCGGGGCTGATCTTCCTGGCGGGGTACGCGGTCCGGGTGCTGACCCCGCACGAGGCCGAGCCCTGGAACGACATCGCCCTGACCCTCGTCTGGTCGACCTGGCTGCTCTTCCTCGTCGACTATGCGACTCGGCTGCGGCTCAGCGGCCTGGGCGCGCGCTTCGTCCGCACGCACTGGCTGGACACGCTGGTCCTGCTGCTGCCGCTGCTGCGTCCGCTGCGGATGGTCCAGGTGTACATGGCGGTGCAGCGCCGACGTGACCGGCCGCGGCTCAACCTGTACGCGCGGGTGATGGCGTACGCGGGCCTGACCGCCGTCCTGCTCGGCATCGCCGCCTCGCTCGCGGTCTACCACCTGGAGCACACGGCCCCCGACGCCTCCATCCGGACGTTCGGCGACGCGGTGTGGTGGGCGTGCGCGACGCTCACGACGGTCGGTTACGGGGACGCCGCACCGGTCACGTTCTGGGGCCGGACGGTCGCGGCGGGGCTGATGGCCGGCGGTCTGGCGCTGCTCGGCGCGGTGACCGGGTCGTTCTCCTCGTGGCTGATCCAGGTGTTCACCCGGGAGGACGAGAAACGGCCCCCGGAGCGCGGCTAGCGCTCCGGGGGCCGTTCCTGTCGTAAGGATCGAGCCTCCGCCGTACGGATCAGACCTGTACGCGGTCCTCGACGGCCTTCGCGATCTTGGCGATGGCCTCGTCGACCGGGATGCCGTTCTCCTGCGAACCGTCGCGGTAGCGGAAGGAGACGGCGCCGTTGGCCATGTCCTCGTCACCAGCGATGATCATGAAGGGCACCTTGGCCTTCTGCTGGTTGCGGATCTTCTTCTGCATCCGGTCCGAGGACGCGTCCACGTCCACCCGCAGCCCCTGCTTGCGCGCCTTGGCGGCGAACTCCTGGAGGTAGGGGATGTGGGCGTCGCCGATCGGGATGCCGACGGCCTGGACCGGGGCGAGCCAGACCGGGAACGCGCCCGCGTAGTGCTCCAGGAGCACGGCGAAGAAGCGCTCGATGGAACCGAACAGGGCACGGTGGATCATGACCGGGCGCTGCTTGGAGCCGTCGGGGCCGGTGTACTCCAGGTCGAAGCGCTCCGGCAGGTTGAAGTCGAGCTGCACGGTCGACATCTGCCAGGTGCGGCCGATGGCGTCCTTGCACTGCACGGAGATCTTCGGGCCGTAGAACGCGGCGCCGCCCGGGTCCGGGACCAGGGGCAGCCCCTGCTTCTCGGCGACCTGACGGAGCGTCTCGGTGGCCTCTTCCCAGGTCTCGTCGGAGCCGACGTACTTCTCCGGGTCCTTGGTGGAGAGCTCCAGGTAGAAGTCGGTGAGCCCGTAGTCGCGGAGCAGGTTCAGCACGAAGGTGAGCGTGCGGTCGAGCTCCTCCGCCATCTGCTCCTTGGTGCAGTAGATGTGCGCGTCGTCCTGCGTGAAGCCGCGCGAGCGGGTCAGACCGTGCACGACGCCCGACTTCTCGTAGCGATACACCGTGCCGAACTCGAAGAGGCGCAGCGGCAGTTCGCGGTAGGAGCGGCCGCGCGCGTCGAAGATCAGGTTGTGCATCGGGCAGTTCATCGGCTTGAGGTAGTAGTCCACCCCGTCGTCGAGCTGCATGGGCGGGTACATGCCGTCGGCGTACCAGTCCAGGTGGCCGGACTTCTCGAAGAGCTTGCCCTTGGTGGCGTGCGGCGAGTAGACGAACTCGTAGCCCTCCTCCTCGTGCCGGCGGCGCGAGTAGTCCTCCATGGCCCGGCGGATGACGCCGCCCTTGGGGTGGAAGACGGCGAGGCCGGGGCCGATCTCGTCGGGGAAGGAGAAGAGGTCCAGCTCGTTGCCGAGCTTGCGATGGTCGCGCTTGGCGGCCTCCTCCAGGAACTCCAGGTGCGCCTTCAGCTCGTCCTTGGTGGGCCAGGCGGTGCCGTAGATGCGCTGGAGCATGGGGTTCTTCTCGCTGCCGCGCCAGTACGCCGCGGCGTTGCGCATCAGCTTGAACGCCGGGATGAACCGGGTGGTGGGCAGGTGCGGACCGCGGCAGAGGTCCTTCCAGCACAGGTCACCGGTCTTGGCGTCGAGGTTGTCGTAGATGGTCAGCTCGCCGCCGCCCACCTCGACGTCCGCGCCGTCGTCCGAGGAGGCGGAGCCCTTGATGCCGATGAGCTCCAGCTTGTAGGGCTCGTTCGCCAGCTCCTCGCGGGCGTCCTCGTCGGAGACCACGCGGCGGGAGAACTTCTGGCCCCGCTTCTGGATCTCCTGCATCTTCTTCTCGATGGCCTTGAGGTCCTCGGGGGTGAACGGCTTCTCGACGTCGAAGTCGTAGTAGAAGCCGTCCTTGACCGGCGGGCCGATGCCGAGCTTGGCCTCGGGGAAGAGCTCCTGCACGGCCTGGGCCATGACATGCGCGGTGGAGTGGCGCAGGATGTTGAGGCCGTCCTCGGAGGAGATCTCCACCGGCTCGACGCTCTCGCCGTCCTGGAGGACGTGGGACAGGTCCTTCAGCTCGCCGCCGATGCGCGCGGCGACGACGGTGCGCTGACCGGGGAAGAGCTCGCCGGCCGTCGTGCCCGTCGTCACCACGTGCTCTTCCCGCTCGGAATCGCGTTGGATGATCACACGGACGTCTGACACCGGTCTCTCCTGACTGAGGGGGTTGTCTGTCTTCCTATTGACTAGACAATGCGAATCGTACCGAGCCGTACGCCCCCGACGCGAACGCCTTCCGGCCGGGCTACGGCTCCTCCCCCGCGCACGCCTCCTCGAAGAAGTCCACGTTCTCCTGGAGCGCCTTCATCAGCCGGTCTCGCTCCGCCTCGTCGACCTGGACGGGCGCGACCTGCGAGGCCCCGGTGAGCCGCCGGAAGCCGCCCCGGTTCTCCAGCCGCCCCTCCACCCGCAGCGGCAGCCCGACGAGGTGGGCGTGGCCCGCGATGCGGTACGCCTCCTCGTCCAGCTCCACGCGGACGTGCGCGACCTCGGCCCCGGCCAGCACCCGCAGCCGTACGATCCCGGCGCCGCGCGGCCCCGAGCGGCGCAGCCGGACCACCGCACCGGTCAGCCGCACCTGCACGGCGGGTTCGTCGCGGAGGTAGCGGGCTCCGGCGGCGCGCAGGGCGGGCAGGTCGCCCGGGGAGAACTCGACGGGCGCGGGGCGGGCCGGGCAGCCGTCCGGGGTGCCCGCGGCGGGTGCCCACCGCAGGTCGATCCCGGCCCCCTCGGTACCGCGCACCAGGGCGATCAGCGCCTCGGTCAGCTCCCGGCCGACGCCGGCCTCGACCGCGCTGTCGAAGGCCTCCATGCCGCCGGTGGCCCGCTGGTAGTCCACCGCCTCGCGGGTGGCGTGCAGCGCGTGGCAGAGCCGGACGGCGACGGCGCGGCCGGAGGCGACGGGGACGTACGCGGTGAGGGTCCGGCCGTCGGCTCCGGGCCCGATCAGGGCGTCGTCCAGGGCGGCCCGGGCCTTCCTGCGGTGCCGGGCCCCGTGGTAGCCGGCCCGGCCGCGGGCGGCGAGCGCACCGGCCATGAGGACCTGCCGGGCGGCCGAGCGCAGCTCCTCCGCCTCGGTCCAGCCCGAAGCGCCCGCGGCCGCCGCCACCGACTCGGGGACCTCGCGCCACCAGCGGATCTCGTCGCTGGGCACGGTGAGGGAGACCAGCACGTCGCGGGCGGAGGGGTCGGCGCTGCGGCCGAGGGCGAGAAGCGCCTCCTCGATCAGCTCCCCGCTGTCGGGAAAGGCCGCGCTCTCGGGCACCAGCAGACTCGTCGCACCGGCGGCGGACCCGGGCGGGGTCCAGCGGCCGTAGCGGCCCGGCGCTCCCCCGCGCCGCTGCCAGCCGTGCCGGCGCAGGAGCGCCCCGAGGACGGCGGGGTCGGGCAGCTCCGCCCCGGAGACCGGCGGAGGGCCGGTGCGGGCGGTGGGATGCGAGCGGGCGGCGGGCAGTTCCGCCCCTCCCGTGGGCTCGTCCATCGACCGGTGCATCAGGGTCTCCCTCCGGCCCCGACCCGGGCCATGATGTCGCAGAGTGCGCGGTCGTCGAAGATCCGCGAGGTCGGGATGCGCACAGTGGTCCGGTACCGGCCCGTCACCGCGTGGCCGGCCAGGTTGATCCAGTAGCAGCAGTGGCGCAGGTCGAGGCTGCCGGGCCCGGCGCGCAGCCAGTCGTCCTGGCTGCGCGGCACGAGCATCACGACCAGGATCTTGTGCACCGACACCGGGCTGCGGGCGAGCTTGACGAGGTGGGCGTTGTCGAGCGTGAAGGAGAACGCCCCGCCCGCCGGGTGCGGCGCTATCTGGTAGGTGCACTTGAGCTGCACCTTGATGGTCACTTCGTCGTCGACGGTGTGGGCCGGGGCGCCGTGGCTGACGTGCCAGTCGATGCCGTTGTCGGGGAAGGGCTGGGACAGCGAGCATCCGGCCGCCGCCGCGACGGCGTGCAGATAGCCCACCTGAAGGGTCTCCATGCAGGCGGTGGTGGCGAGGGAGCCGCGCAGCGGCGCGTCGAGCTGCTGCGGCAGCCGGGGCCCGAAGGCCTCGGCGCGGGCGGTTCCTCCGGGGTCGGGCTGCGCGAGCGCCATGGCTCCGTGTGCCTTCCGGGCGTGCCGATCGATGGCAGGTGGCCTGCCGGCGGGTGTCGTGGGCTGGGCGGATCGACGGACGCCGGAAGCAACTTCCGTACGTCTCAACTGTGTTGTCACCGCATCGGACCGCCCGCAAACGGCGTATCAGGCAAACAGCCCGGGTATCACCGATATCGGGCAGAGGAATCACTCCATCTGCCGTGCAGGTGCGAGGAGTTCGGGGATGATGCACTGGTTCGAAGGGCCACTGGCCGCTTTTGACACGGAGACGACAGGCGTGGACGTCGAGCAGGACCGGATCGTTTCGGCCGCTCTCGTCGCGCAGGACACCGCGGGCGGTCGCGTCCGCGTCACCCGCTGGCTGGTCAATCCGGGGGTTCCGGTCCCGCCCGGGGCGACCGAGATCCACGGTCTGACCGACGATCACCTTCAGCGCAACGGGCGTTGGCCCGCACCGGTGATGGACGAGATAGCCCGTTCACTGGCGGAGAGCTGCGCGACGGGCCGGCCGCTGGTCGTGATGAACGCCCCCTTCGATCTGACGCTGCTGGACCGGGAGCTGAGGCGGCACCGGGCGTCGTCGCTGGCCGGGTATCTCGACGGCGTGCCGATGCGGGTGGTGGACCCGAGGGTGCTGGACAAACATCTGGACCGTTACCGCAAGGGCCGCCGTACGCTCACGGATCTGTGCGCGCGGTACGAGGTGGTGCTCGACGGGGCCCATGACGCGGCGGCCGACGCGACCGCGTCGCTGGAGCTGGTGCGGGCGGTGTGCCGGCGCTTCTCGGCCCGGATGGAGCGGCTGTCGCCGTCCGAGCTGCACGCCCTCCAGGCGACCTGGCACGCGGCCCAGGCGCGTGGTCTGGAGGCGTGGTTCGCCAAGAGCGGGACACCGGAGGCGGTGGACCCGTCGTGGCCGCTGCGCCCGGAACTGCCCGCGGCGGCGTGAGGGGTTCGAGGGCCCGGACATGCGAAAGCCGGTCCGCGTGATGCTTGCGGACCGGCTTTCCCCGGTGGGCGATACTGGGTTCGAACCAGTGACCTCTTCGGTGTGAACGAAGCGCTCTCCCACTGAGCTAATCGCCCGGGAACGGGTTGAACCATACAGGGCTCCGCGGGCTTCGTTCAAACCGCTTCCGGCGGAGCTCTACTCAGAGCGGCCCGGCCGGGAAGTGAGTATCCGAGCGCATGTACGGGCCGGGCGGCCGGGGCCACACTCCCGTACATGGAACATGTGCCCCCGCCCGCCGAGGAACTGGCCCGCCTCGACCGTGAACTGGCCGAGCTGGACGCCCGCCGGGCCCAGCTGCTGACCCGGCGTGCCTGGCTGCTCGCCGCGCTGCGGCCGCCCGCGCCGACGGCCGCCCCGGGCTGGAACCCGTCGGCCTGGGGCGCGCCTCCCGGCGGTCGGCCGGGTGCTCCGGCGCAGCCGTGGGGTTACGTGCCGCCGAAGCAGCCGTCCGCGCCGCGCAGCGCCCAGAACGTCCTGCTGACCCTGGGCGGTCTGCTGCTGACGGTCGCGGCCGTCGCGTTCACGTTGGTGAGCTGGGGCTCGATGGGGATCGGCGGCCGGTCGGCCGTCCTGGCCGCGGTGACCCTGGGGGCGCTGATCGCCCCGGCGGTGCTGCTGCGGCGGAAGCTGGCCGCCACGGCCGAGGCGCTGGCGGCGCTGGCCCTGGTGCTGACGCTGCTGGACGTCTACGCGGTCCACGCGGTGGCCGCGCCGGACACGGACGGGCTCGGTTTCACGGCCGTCGCCTCGGCGGTGCTCGCGGCGCTGTGGACGGCGTACGGGCTGGCGCTGGGCAAGCTGCGTCTGCCGTTGCCGGCCGCCGTGGTGCTGGCCCAGTGGCCGCTGCTGTTCTGGGCGTGGGCAGCCGGCGCTCCGGCGCTGGTGGTCGGGTGGGCGCTGCTGGCCACGGCGGTGCTGGACGGGACGATCGCGCTGCTGGGCAAGGGCACCGGGGTGCGGATCACGGCGTGCGTCGGCGGATCGGTGATGGGCTTCTCGGCCCTGCTGGTGGGCCTGACGCTGTCCACGACGGCCTCCGGGCCGCTCGGGGCGGTGGCTCCGGGCGCGCTGCTGCTGACGGCAGCCGCGGCGGCGCTGGCCGGGGCGTGGCGCGCGCCGGAGGGCTTCGCGCGCACGGGCGGCATGGTGGCCGGCCT